>JBJEBJ010000042.1:0-53909 GCA_051869955.1 Candidatus Cryptobacteroides sp. | reverse complement strand
CCATACCACAAAGGTAACTAGACTTATTTTATCAACCTACTTTTTTCGTTGATCCAAAAGATCTTCGCAAGTCTGAAAATAAAGAACGGTATATCCTTCACACCTCTGAATTGACGCCTGGTTATCCATCGCGGTTTGCCATTGCATTTAGTGACGGTCACGGAGAACCCTTTTCTGGGCGCTGTATCAATGGTTAGTGTGACCCATGGTACTTTAAAATAGGGGTCGGTCACGATCGGACCCGACGTGGTGCATATAGCAAGGGTGACTGTGACCGTGACTTCAAGTCAATTGAAGAGTTTGACATTGAGGCACACAAGCACATAAAGTACTACAACGAGCAGCGCATCAAGTGCAGACTGGGAGGGAAGAGTCCAGTTCAAAATCAGGACAAATATCGTCCGAATACACATTAAGTCAAAGTTAAACCGTCCAAACTTTGGGGTTCACATCACGAGCAAATCATCGCGCGGGGAAATCGCCGTTCTGTGCATCAGGGGGCACTTTTTCCCGCGCGATGGCAACAGTTTCATCTCATCTGCCATTTTTTAAAAATCTTCATTACTGATTATCAACTAGTTATGATATTATCGCTCGCGCAATGATTTGCCGGAAGGTCTGAGCAAGCAGGATAACGAAGGAAAGGATGGGGAATTCAGACGAAAATTCATATATTTACGCGGACAGAGAAACTGAAAATGCGATATGATTATGAATAGAGTATTGACAATACTGCTCGCGGCACTGCTCGTTCCTGCAGCGACTAACGCAACAACTCCTGCAACAATGCCTGCAGCGACTAACGCAACGACTCACTCAGCAATTCCCGCAACGACTCCCGCAGGCAACCCATTTACAGGAAGCTGGAGAGGCACATTGTCCGCAGGACAGAGCACACTCACAGTGGTATTCAACATCGGGACCGGAGAAGACGGCGGGCTCACCTGCACGATGGACAGCCCGGACCAGGGAGTGAAAGGAATCAGGGCCTCGGCATCCGTTACCAACTCGGTATTCCTCGAGGTTACCCTGCCGGAACTGGGGGTCTCATACAAAGGCATGCTCCTCGGCGGCACCATATCCGGAACATTCACACAGATGGGAAAGAACTTCCCGCTCACGCTTACCAGAAACACCGAAGTTCTCAGGCGTCCTCAAACACCTGAAGGACCATTCCCCTACACCGAAGAGGAAATCACGTTCAAGAACGAAAAAGCAGGAGCCACGCTCGCTGGCACACTCACAGTTCCCGAAAATGCCACATCCGGTACTCCCGTAATCCTGATGGTGACAGGGAGCGGACTGGAGGACAGGAATGAGGAAGTATTCGACCATAAGCCGTTCCTCATCATTGCCGATTACCTTGCAAGAAACGGAATCGCCACACTCAGATATGACGACAGGACATTCGGCAAATCAACCGGAGGCGATGTAAAGAACGCCACGACAATGGATTTCCTCGAAGACGCAGAAGCCGGAACCGAATATCTCCGCAGCACAGGGCGATTCGGGAAAATCGGAGTGCTCGGCCATAGTGAAGGCGGCAATATCGCATTCATGCTCGGTGCAAGAGGCAGGGCCGCTTTCGTCATCAGCCTCGCAGGAGTCGGCATAAGAGGCGACGAGGCATTCACGGCCCAGGCCAACAGGGTCATGGAACTTCAGGGAGCCGACATGAAATACACTGTAGCCACCTACAGGTCAACCGTTCTGGCCCAGGGCAACCCGTGGATGAACTGGTTCATCAACTATGACCCGGCGGAAGACATCCGGGCTTGCAATTGCCCTGTCTTCGCAACCAACGGCGACAAGGACATACAGGTAATCTCGTCCCTCAACCTGGCAGGAATAAAGGAGAACCTTCCGGACAATCCGGCAAACCTCATCAGGGAATACCCTTCCCTTAACCATCTTTTCCAGCATTGCGACACAGGAAACGTAACGGAATACAGGAAGATAGAGGAAACCTTCTCCCAGGAAGTCCTCGAAGATATTGCAGAATGGATCAAAAGCCTTGAATAAGACCATGAATCTTTAATGGACTCTTACCTCACCCTCAACGAGCGGCCTATGCGCAACGTGGTGGTAGGCGTAATTCCGTTCAGGCTGCAGATTTTCTTGACAGTCGTATGATATTTCACTGCAAGTGCACCAAGGGTATCTCCGGACTTAATCTTATGATACTGGGCCTTGGCAAGTTCAGCAGCCTTGCGTGCCTCCTCAGCCTCACGCGCAGCAATCTCGGCTGCCCTTGCGGAATAAGCCACTGAATCCTCCTGCATGATGAGATAATCCTCCTCGTCGGATTCCGGCACATAGCGGCTCGCAGCATTGAGATACCTCTTCTTCAGCACGAAAAGGCGATGCCTCAGGATGCCCGACTCGAAATCTATCAGCCATTGCGGGTCGAACGCATATCCCTGGTATCTCGTCTCGAAATGGAGATGGGCTCCCGTGGAACGTCCCGTAGAACCTCCCAGACCGATTACATCACCGGCAGTAACCCAGTCGCCCGGCTTCACGTCCCTTCTCGACAAATGCCCGTAGAATGTCTCCAGGCCATTCTCATGACGTATAATCACGAGATTGCCATAACCTCTGTAATACCTGGAAACCCTGACCTTGCCGGAAAACGCCGCCTTGACCGGAGTCCCCGTCTTCAGCGGAAGATCCACGCCCATGTGCCCGCGCCCGTGACGGTAGCCGAAAGGTGAATAAACCTTCGTCTGGTAAGGGCAATGATATTCGCTAAGGGAATCCACCACCCAGATTGCCACGTCCTCTTCGATGTCCGAAGGCATGACATGGAAGGGATTAGGCTTCTCCTCATCCCAGCAGGTATTGAAAAGTTCGGCCGACATTACGACTGAAGGGTCCTTGTAATATCTCCATGTAAAATCCTCCATAAGGAGAATCTTAACTGCCGGATTGGCCGTATCGAGGGTATCCACGGCTGATGCGGAAGACGGATCGAGGGACTTGACCGGCTGAAGGGCAGGCCTCGGAACAAGTCTTTCTGCACGGCTCATTGAAATAAGAGTATCAAGACGCGGAGCCCTTGACTGGGAATTCTGTGCACCCGCAACAAACATAGCCGCCCCGCAAAGGAACACAGACACGGCTGCAGTTCTGAATAAGTTCATTTCAATTCGATTTTTATGTCCTGGCAACTACACTTTAGCTCCGAAGCGGCTCACCAATATTTCCTTGACTTCATTTATCCTGGATTCCAGGAGTTCATCCGAAGAAGCCTCGCAGATGAAACGCAGATAAGGTTCCGTATTGGAAGGCCTGATGTTGAACCACCAGTCCGGGAACTCCACACGGTATCCGTCGAAATCCATCATTGCCACCGGTGCCTCCCGGGAAACGAAATGCTCACGGAGAGCATCCATCGCTCCCTGCTTGTCCTCAAGCCGGAAATTGATTTCTCCGGAATTGCGATATTTCGCGATACCATCTATCAACCCGCTCATTGTCAACCCCTTCTTCTTCATTGAAGCCAGCACCCTAAGCACCAGAATCGAAGCGAGAAGACCGCTGTCGGAATAGAAGAAATCGCGGAAATAATAATGCCCGGCAAGCTCTCCGCCCCAGACCCCGTCGATTTCACGGAGTTTTCTTGCGGCATTGGCACGTCCCACCTTCCAGGTATACATCTCCGCGCCCATCGGCACGAGATATTCTCCCACAGCCTTGGAACTGCGGATATCCTGGATGACCATGCCCTTCTCCCCTCTTTCACCGATGAAATAATGCCCGAGGAGGGCGATAATCAGATCCGGAGAGATGAAATGGCCTTTCTCGTCCACGAACATGACCCTGTCCGCGTCACCGTCATAGATAACTCCCGCATCGGCACCGGTCTTGCGGACCAGTTCCTCTAGAGCCAACACATTGTCATGCACAAGCGGATTCGGCTCATGGTTCGGGAAGGTCCCGTCCATATCGTCGAAAATATATGCAGGAGCATCCCCGAAAATCTGTTTCGCGAAGAGGGAACTCATTCCGTTGGAGAGATCGAAAGCCAGTTTAAGGTCGCTGAAATCGCTCTTGTAGCCAAGCAGGAAATCCAGATAGTCCTGACGGATATCCTTCTCATACACATTGCCTTTAGCCTCTGCAAGCGGAAGCGCACGGCCCTCCCGTATCCAGACCTCAATCTGGCCCAGGCCGTTGTCATATCCGACCGGAAGGGCGTTTTCGCAGGAGACCTTCAGTCCGTTGTACTCCTTCGGATTGTGCGAAGCGGTAATCTGGACCGACGCCTTGAACCCGTACCTTGCAGTCCCGAAATACACCATCGGAGTGGTGCTCAGGCCAATATCATAAACATCCGCCCCGGCATCCGTGATTCCCCTGAGGAGATATTCATGTATCTCGTCCGAAGAAACTCGGCAATCCCTGCCGACTAGGACCTTGTCCGCTCCGAGAAGAGAAGGGAGAAATGCCCCCACCTTGTAAACGGTATCCTTGTCGAAATCCACGTTGTAGATTCCTCTTATATCATAAGCGTGAAATGCTCCCATGATGATGAATGGTTATTTGATCTTGGTGTTGTATCTCGTATGTACCTTGCCCTTGGAAATGCCGAGCAACTTCTTGGAAATGATTTTCTTGCGAATTGGAGCGACATGGTCCACGAACATGTCCCCGTCGAGATGCGACATCTCGTGCTGCACCATCCGGCAGGCGAATTTGTCCAGATTTTCAGTCACCTTCTCCCCGGACTCGTCATAATATTCCACAGTCATGGAGGCAGGACGGCGCACGTCGCAATATATCCCCGGGATGCTCAGGCAACCTTCGGAATATTCCACCGTCTTCTCGCTTTCCTCGACAATAACGGGATTGATCATCGTCCTCTTGAACCCCTCAAGATACGGATATACGTCCGTCATCCCGGTACCGTCCACTATCAGGACACGCTTCCCGACCCCTATCTGGGGAGCGGCGAGTCCGCATCCCTCTGAATGCACCAGAGTGTCCTTCAAGTCCTGGATCAGGGTGGCAAGTCCTTCCTTGTCAGAGAGATCCGCCTCCTGAGCCCTGGCACGGAGGACCTCCGAACCATATAGATAAATTGGCTGTATCATTGTATATTTCTTTTAATTTCCAATATTCAAAACTGTCCTGAACCGCACCATGCAGCTATCTCCGTCTCCTCTTCCCGGAATTCTTCACCGACAATGTCTCCGGAATCCGGATTCCGGACGGCATGATCGCAGCACCGGCCGGACTGCCAGAAGCCTTGTCGAGATAACTCTGCAGGATGATGGCCGCGCTAATCTTGTCCACAGACGCCTTGTCCCTCCGTTCCGAAGCCTTCATCCCTCCGTCAATCATGGCCCTGTGAGCCAGCACGGAAGTGAATCTCTCATCCTCAAGTGTCACCGGGATGTCCGGGAAAGCCTTGGCCACCTGCTTCAGGAACACGTCTACATCGGCTGCAGCCTCGGAAGGACGCCCGTCCATATTGACCGGATAACCGACGACAAAACGGACAATGGTCTCGGATTCGGCATATTTTTTAAGATATTCTATTATCTTTGCAGTCTGTACGGTTTCAAGGGCGGAGGCAAAAATGCGGAGAGGATCGCTGACCGCGACTCCTACTCTTTTCCTTCCGTAATCTATGCCAATAATTCTGTCCATATCCGTGCAAAGTTAAAAAAATAGATGAATATGTCCAAACAGGGACGCAGCCCGAAAGTAGAGCATTTCAGAATATCGCTCATCGACGACATGACGCACAAGCAGCTGTGGGTCATGCGATTCACACGTACCGGCCTTTTCGTCATCGTGGTTTCGGCAATTACGGTGTTCATGGCGGTGTCATTCTCGATTGTTGCATTCACGCCGCTGAGAACATTCATTCCGGGCTATCCGGATGCACATACCAAGCGCGAAGCCATCAACAATGCAATCCGCATAGACTCGCTCCAAAACGTCATATATACCTGGATGTTTTACACTGACAACCTCAAGAGAATCATGGAAGGCGCTGACCCTGTGATGATTGACAGCATTGTCCGCAACACCTCCAGGGGCGAGGCAGGAGCAGCCGCCAGGGCATCCGTGGCAGGACAGGACTCAGTACTCAGGGAGGAAGTCCGCAAGACGGAACAGTTCGGGCTTTCCAAAACCGCCGAAAGGAAACTTCCGATAGAAGGAATGCATTTCTTCACCCCGCTCAAAGGCGTCGTATCCCAGGGATATGACCCTCTCCTGCACCCGTACATCGACATAACGGCTCCGGCGAATTCCGTGGTGATGTCAGTCCTTGACGGCACGGTCATCAACGCAGGCTGGAGCGACGATTCGGGATACACCATCCAGATTCAGCATTCGGACGACATCGTCTCGATATACAAGCACAACCAGAAACTGCTCAAGAAGACAGGGGACAAGGTGACGGCAGGTTCGCCCGTGGCTCTCGTCGGAAATACCGGAGCCCTCACGACCGGAGACCATCTGCATTTTGAACTCTGGTACAGGGGCGAGGCAGTTGACCCTACAAAATACATCAATTTCTAATGACAGGCAAAAGACATATCGCGATTCTCGGCTCTACAGGATCCATCGGAAGGCAGGCCCTGGACGTCGTAAGGCAGCACAGGGATCTTTTCGAGGTAGAACTGCTTACGGCCAACAACAGCTCGCAACTGCTTGTGGAACAGGCTCTCGAGTTCAATCCCGGATCCGTTGTCATCTGCAACGAAGCCAAATATGACGAAGTGGCTGAAGTCCTGCAGCCGAAGGACATCAAGGTTTTCGCCGGGATGGATTCCGTATGCAGTCTCGTAAAAGCGGAGGACATCGACATTGTGCTCACAGCCCTGGTCGGATTCAGCGGGCTCAGGCCGACGATATCAGCCATCGAGGCCGGAAAGGTCATAGCCCTCGCCAACAAGGAGACACTCGTGGCAGGTGGAAGTCTTGTGACGGAACTGGCCGCGAAACACAATGTTCCCATTTTGCCTGTGGATTCCGAGCACTCGGCCATTTTCCAGTGCCTGCTTGCAGCCGGAGGGAACAGATTCACCAGAATCCATCTCACGGCATCCGGAGGCCCGTTCAGGACATGGGAAAAGGAGCGCATTGCAAAGGCTACGAGAAACGAGGCACTGAAACATCCGCAATGGACCATGGGAGCCAAGATCACCATAGATTCCGCCACGATGATGAACAAGGGATTCGAGATGATTGAGGCCTGCTGGCTGTTCAATACCGGGCCTGGAAAGATAAACATCGTCATCCATCCGCAGTCCGTCATTCACTCCATGGTCGAGTTCGAGGACGGGGCCGTGCTGGCGCAGATGGGGCATCCTGACATGAGGGAACCCATCCAGTTCGCCCTGAGTTTCCCGGACAGGCTCGCTTTGGACAACAGGAAGCTGGATTTCGCCTCGGTCGGCAGCCTGACTTTCGAAAAGCCGGACATGGACAAATTCCCTTGCCTTGAGCTGGCTTTCGAAGCGATTAAAAAAGGCGGCAATGTACCATGCGCGATGAATGCGGCCAACGAGGCAGCCGTGGCGGCATATCTTGAAGACAGAATAGGGTTCTACGACATCCCGGACATCATTTCCAGATGCATGGGCGAGGTTCCTTTCATCAGGAAGCCGGACATCGGGGAGATATTGTCCACAAACGACGAAACATACGCCCGCGCAGCGGAAATGTGCCGGCAACGTTAACAGGCGATGTAAACACGCGCCGCAAATGACAGACGACATGACAGTACTGATAAAAATATTGCAGGTAATCCTCGCTCTCTCGATACTCATCGTGATTCACGAGCTGGGGCACTATTTCTTCGCCCGTATCTGCGGAATCAGGGTGGACAAGTTCTTCTTGTTCTTCGATGCAGGCAACTTCAAGCTGTTCAGCACGAAGACTACCGGATGGTTCACCAAGATGTTCCCCAAGATGAAGGACGCGGAGACGGAATACGGCATAGGCTGGCTTCCGGTCGGAGGGTATTGTAAAATCAACGGAATGGTGGACGAGTCATTCGACCTGGATTCACTGAAACAACCTCCAAAGCCTTGGGAATTCCGTTCCAAACCGGCATGGCAGAGACTGTTGGTGATGCTCGGAGGAGTCCTGTTCAATTTCATATTCGCCATCATCGTATATATATTCATGTTCGATGTATGGGGAAGCGAATATATCAGCAACCGCGAGAGTCGGATCTACGTCAATGACCTGGCATACGAAATGGGATTCCGCAACGGAGACCGGATCCTGAGTTTCGACGGATACGAACCGGAGGATTTCAGCATGCTCCAGGCGGACCTCGCGAGACGCGACGCACGCACTGCCAGGGTTCTCCGCGGAGACGACACCCTGACGCTCTATATCGACAGGAGCATGATCGGAAGGGTGCTTGACAGCCCTGGAATGTTCTCATTGGCAGTCCCTTTCGACATTGACTCATTGGCCGCAGGCTCGCCGAACGCAGGCGCAGACCTCAGGCACGGGGACAGGATTGCCCGGATCGGGTCCTCGGACGTGGCTTATGTCCAGGATGCATGGAAAATTCTCGGAAACCTCGCCGGAAGCAGCGCGGAGGTTGCAATCCTCAGGAATGGAGACACCCTGTCACGTACGGTCCAGGTGGACAGCGCAGGCCATATCGGGGTGGTGCTACAGGTGCCTGGACTGGAGAAGAAGGAATATTCAGTCATTGAAGCGATTCCGGCAGGCATCAAATATACTTTCTCGACCGTGGGCGGATATGTACGAGACCTCAAGCTGGTCGCCACCCCGAGCACCGGAGCATACAAGTCAGTGGGCAGTTTCATAGCCATCGGGCAGGTATTCCCGTCTACATGGAACTGGCTGATATTCATCAATTTGCTTGCACTTCTGTCCATCATGCTCGGAGTCATGAACCTGATTCCGATACCGGGGCTTGACGGAGGTCACTCCATCCTCCTGCTCTACGAGATGCTCACTGGCCGGAAGCCGAGCGACCGTTTCCTCGTGGCAGCACAGGCCATCGGAATGGTACTTCTCATAATGCTGATGATACTCGCCTTCGGCAATGACATAGGACGTCTGATGAGGTAAATCGATTATTTTTCGTATATTTAGCGCAAATCAAACAACAGGAAAAAATGAGCACAAGACAATTTATCGGCATTGCAGCAGCAATCCTGACACTGGCCGGATGCAAGAGCAACGGAACACTTCTCCCTAACGTAAGCGGAAAGGCCGGGGAAATCATCGTGGCAATGGACCGCAACGAATGGGACGGCAATCTCGGAAGCACAACCCGCGAGCTGCTTGCAGCGGAATACCCTTTCCTGCCCCAGGTGGAGCCAATGTTCTCGCTTTCCAATGTTCCGGCAACCGGGTTCGCGGACCTGTTCAAGGTACACCGCAACCTGTTGTTCTTCAACATTTCAGCGACGGACAAGAGCGGCGTTATCTACAGGAATGATGTATGGGCGCACCCGCAGTGCGTGATTCAGGTGACGGCTCCGAGCAGCGATTCGGCTGCCACGATCCTGAAAGAGAACGGAGAGAGAATCATCAGCACGTTCGAGCAGGCCGAGAGGGACAGGATCATTGCCAATTCCAAGCTCTATGAGGAGCACAGCATCCCGCCTGCAGTCAAGGCCATGACAGGAGGCTCCCCTCATTTCCCGAGCGGCTACAAGCTCAGGAAGAAAACAGCTGATTTCCTGTGGATTGCGGATGACAAGCAATATGTCACCCAGGGAGTGCTCATCTACAAATATCCTGCTGTCGACAAGGAGAATTTCACCGAGGAGAACATCATTGTCCGCAGAAATGAATTCATGAAGGCAAATGTGCCCGGGATGTTCGACAATACGTATATGATAACGAGTGAGGCCGTGAAGCCGGAAGTCAGGTTCATCCGTTACAGGGGACGCCAGTTCGCCGAGACCAGAGGCCTGTGGGAGGTTTACGGAGACTTCATGGGAGGTCCGTTCGTCTCACATTCGTTCTACAGCAAGGACGGGAAAGACATCATAGTCCTGGACGGCTTCGTATATGCCCCTAAATATGACAAACGCCAGTATCTCAGACAGGTGGAGGCTATTCTCTACTCCTTTGAATGGGAGGAACCGAAGTCCGCTGAAGAAAAGGAATGAGTCATTTTGGAAATTCAAGATGAGAAAATTGGAAAAATATTTTGAGGTGTAGAAAATAATACATACCTTTGCAATCCGTTTAATCGCGGTGAAAGCGAAAGGACGTTGTGCCGGTGGGTTCGTATAACGGTTAGTACTCGAGATTTTCATTCTCGCAATAGGAGTTCGATTCTCCTACCCACTACTAAATATTAAAAAATAAAAACAATGGCAAACAACGCATCTGCAGAGAAGTGCATTCGCCAGAGCGAAAGGCACAGATTGCATAATAAGTATTATGCAAAAACCACAAGGAATGCTATACGTGCTATCAGGAACACGACAGACAAGAAAGCTGCCGAGGCTGGAGCACCTAAAGTTTACGCTATGATTGACAAGCTCGCCAAAGTGGGCATCATCCACAAGAACAAGGCAGCCAATCTCAAGAGCGGAATAGCACTTTACATCAACAAGCTCGCATAAGAGCTTCCCGATGGGCAACGGGATGTAGCGCAGTTGGCTAGCGCACTACGTTCGGGACGTAGGGGTCGTGCGTTCGAGTCGCATCATCCCGACCAAATTTTAGAGGTACGGAAATCCGTGCCTCTTTTTGTTTGCCGGAAATTCAGAAAATTCACCGCCCGGAACATTAAAAAACAGTTGGAAAACAGTATATTTGCAAACTTGGAAAATAAATAACGGACTATGATTGTAATGAAATTCGGCGGGACATCCGTGGCAGACTGCGCTGCCATCACCCGCACCATCGGAATCGTGAATGGAAAACTTCAGGAAAGACCTATTGTTGTCGTATCGGCATTGTCCAAAGTGACTGACCTGCTGTACAGAATCTCTGACCAGGCCAGACTCCGTGACAAGGAAGGTGCCGGTGAACTTCTCGGCAGACTGAGAACCCGTCACACCGAACTCGCAGAAGAACTCATCCCGGACAACCCGGAGATTCTTGCAGATGCCCTCTCGAGGGTCAACGCCATCTGCGACAAGCTTGAACATTTCGTGGACGCAGTCTGCGCCCTCGGCGAACTTTCCGACAGGAGCAAAGCCATCATCATCGGAAACGGAGAATATCTCTCATCCAACATAATCTGCTGCGCGATGAACGCCCGCGGAATCCGTACAAGGCTCATGGACTCCAGGAAGATGATTATCACGGACAACAATTTCCTCAAAGGAGAGCCCCAGACAGACGAAATCATCAAAAGGGTACGCGAGGAGGTCAGCGCTGCATATACCGGGGACATGGATGCAGTTATCACCCAGGGATTCGTTTCCGCAACTACCGGGGGAGAGCCGACAGTGCTCGGACGCGGTGGATCGGACTACACTGCATCATTGATAGGCATGTCCGTGGACGCCAAGACCATCGAAATATGGACCGACGTGGACGGAGTCAAGACCGCTGACCCGCGCAAGGTGGAGAACACCATCAGCCTCGACAAGATATCATTCGAGGAAGCTGCGGAGATGGCCCACTTCGGAGCCAAGGTACTTCATCCGATGACCATCGAGCCGGCCGTCAAAAAGAACATCCCGATTTACGTGCTTAACTCCATGAACCCTTCCGGCAAGGGCACGGCCATCCTCCAGGGCAGTTTCATCAACGACGGTGTCAAGTCCGTTTCAAGCAAGAGCAACATCTTGGTAATCAACATTTTCTCCACCAAGATGATCAATGTTGCCGGATTCCTCATGCACGTGTTCGAGATTTTCAGCAGGAACAATGTATCCGTGGATCTCATCAGCACGTCCGAAGCCACGATATCAGTGACCGTGGATGCAGGCTCGCAGAACATTGACAAGGTGGTGGAGGAACTTTCTTCATTCGCCGAGGTTTATGTGGACAGCAACAAGGCGCAGGTGTCGGTAATCGGAAAGAATCTCGACAATGTGAACGGTATCCTCGAGAAGACTTTCGCCCCTCTCAAGAACCACAAGATATATATGATTTCACAGGGAGCCTCATACGTGAATATCAGCTTTGTTGTTGACAGGGCCGTGATGGATGACGTGGTTGCCCTTCTGCACAGGAACATTTTCGGTTAGACTACCATAAAACTACAGACAGCATGAAAAGACGTGATTTTTTGAAAAGTAGCTCGGCGGCTGCAATAGGCGCCGGCCTGCTCGGCCCTGCAGCGGTGTCCTGCTGCGGCGGCAACGACAGGCAATCCTCAGGCAATACCTGCAGGAATCTCGAATTCTCCGGCAAGGCCCGCATGAAACTGTCATTCGAGCCATACGAGCTGCAGCTCAGGCACGTCTTCACTGTCTCGTCATTCTCGAGGAAGACCACTCCGGACGTACAGGTACGCATTGAATATGACGGGATTACGGGCTACGGAGAGGCCTCCATGCCACCATATCTCGGACAGACCGTGGAGAGCGTATGCAATTTCCTCGGCAAGGTGGACCTCGGACAGTTCCCAGACCCTCTGTGCATAGACGACATCTTGACCTACGTGGACAGCCTGTCGGAAGGTGATTCTGCGGCAAAGGCGGCCATCGACATTGCCCTCCACGACCTTGCAGGCAAGCTCATAGGAGCTCCCTGGCACAGGATGTGGGGCCTCAACCCGACATCCGCACCTGACACGACATACACCATCGGTATCGACACTGAAGAAGTGGTGAAAGCCAAGACCGAAGAGGTGGCAGGAATGTTCAACATATTGAAAGTCAAGGTCGGAACAGACAACGACAAGGAGATGATAAACGCCATCCGCCAGGTCAGCAGCCTGCCTATTGCAGTGGACGCCAACCAGGGATGGAAAGACAGGGAGCAGGCTTTGGACGAGATTTTCTGGCTCAAGGAGAACGGTATTGTGATGATTGAGCAGCCGATGCCGAAGGAGCGCATGGACGACAATGCCTGGATTACAGAAAGGAGTCCGCTGCCGGTATTCGCCGACGAGGCCATCCAGAGGCTCAGGGACATTCCTTCCATCAAGGGGGCATACAGCGGAATCAATATCAAGCTGATGAAATGTACCGGAATGCGGGAGGCCTGGAAAATGCTGAACTACGCAAGGGCAGAGGGCATGAAAGTGATGATCGGATGCATGACGGAGACTTCATGCGCCGTATCAGCAGCCGCGCAGCTCTCCCCTGCAGTGGATTTCGCGGACCTGGACGGCAATCTCCTGATAAGCAACGACTTGTTCAGGGGCATGACCGTGGAGAAAGGCAAGATAACATTGACAAACCTGCCGGGAATAGGCATAGAGAAAATATAGAAGATGGACAGGAAAACGGGAATTGCCCTGTGCATCGCATTGTCCGCGGCAATGTCCTGCGGAGGCGGCAGGGAGAAATACAGTTGGGACAAGGATCTGGAACACAGGATAGAAACGGATTTCTGCAGGAGCCGTGAGGAGGTGACGGACTATGTCCGGAAATACATTCCTGACGTGACCGGGGAGCAGATAGACGCATGGACTGCGGACGGACGTCTGGAGTCGATGGTAATCGGAGGGGAAAGGAGATATTTCCGCAACGCCGCCCCGAACCTTTTCCGGATTGACCCGGAATGCCGTGCGGTCAAGGAATTCGTGGACGGTCCGGAAGATTCCAGGGCTTACAGGACAGGTGTCAGGAACATGGCCAAGGTGCGTGAGAAAGACGGAGGAAACTGCATCGGCCAGCCGAGGAGGATGCGGGTGCGCTATACCCTGACCGTGGATGCCGGTGCAGTGCCTGACGGGAAGAAGATCCGTTGCTGGCTGCCGTGGCCGAGGACAGATGTGCCGAGACAGACTGACGTGAAATTCATCGAGGCGGGGTGGACAAGCCGGCCGACGGACTGCGGAGACCCTATGTATTTCAGGACAGAACTTCCTGATGCAGAGGAACTTGTATTCTCCGGAAACAACAGCCGCCACAGTACGCTCTATATGGAGGCAAAGGCATCAGCCGGCTGGCCTACAGTATTTTATGAGGAATTCGAATACGTTTCGTCGGCGGAATGCCATGACCTTGACAGCCTCGTTGCAGCTGCAGAGAAAGCTGCCGGACAGGACGGATATAATGCATATTCCGGAACAGGGCTGAACCCGAAATTCTATATTGAAGAGCGTGACGTACATATCAGATTCAGTCCGGAAATATTGGCATTGAGGGACTCCCTCTCGGCAGGCATTTCGAATCCTGTGCTGAAGGCCAAGGCTTTCTACGACTGGATAGACGCGAATTTCCCGTGGGCTTCCGCAAGGGAGTATTCAACCATAGAGAACATCCCGGAATACGTCCTGGATTCAGGCCACGGAGACTGCGGTCAGGTGAGCCTCCTGTTCATCACACTGTGCCGCTCGGCCGGGATTCCGGCACATTTCCAGAGCGGGTTCATGATGCATCCGGGGGCATGGAATCTCCACGACTGGGCAGAAATCTGGGCTAAAGATACAGGATGGATTCCTGTGGACCAGTCGTTCGGAAGCGACGAATATTTCGGAAACATCGATTCATACAGGATGATTGTCAATTCGGACTTCGGACAGGCCCTCATTCCCGCTAAGAAATATCCGCGAAGCGAAACCGTTGACTTCCAGCGAGGAGAGGTGGAATGGGACGGAGGCAACCTTTATTTTGACAATTGGTCATACGACATGGAAATCGAGTATCTGAAATGAAAAAAGCTTCTATCATCAGGACCGGAATATCTTTGGTCCCAATAATTGTCCTGATAATACTTCTTGCGCTGAACATCAGTGTTTTCGGCAGCGACTCCATCCTCGGAGCGAGCCAGGTGGCACTGTTGTTCTCGGCAGGAATCTGCGTATGGCTGGCAATGTGGCTGTTCAAGAAGCCGTGGAAAGATTTCGAAGCGGCCATCCGGAGTAATATCGGAGACGTCACCACGGCCATCGTTATCCTGTTCCTGATCGGAGGCATCTCCGGGACATGGACCATGAGTGGAACCGTGCCGTCTCTCATCTACTACGGGGTCAAGATTATTTCGCCAAAGGTCTTCCTGCTGACCGCCTGCCTCATCTGTGCCTTGGTGTCAGTGATGATAGGCAGTTCGTGGACGACGATTGCCACTATCGGCGTGGCCCTGCTGGGTATCGGCAAGGCCCTCGGATTCAGTGACGGCATGATTGCGGGAGCCATAATCTCCGGAGCTTATTTCGGGGACAAGATTTCCCCTCTTTCGGACACGACAGTCATGGCGTCCTCTATCGCCGGGACACCCCTGTTCAGACATATCAAGTATCTGATGTTCACCACGGTACCGTCATTCGTAATCACCCTGCTGATTTTCCTCGTGCTCGGATTTGTCCATACGGGAAGCGCACCGGCGCAGATTTCGGTATATACAGAGACATTGGCAGCGAAATTCAACATTTCCCTGTGGACGCTCATCGTGCCGCTGCTGACCGGCCTGATGATAGCACGGAAGATGCCGGCCCTCATCGTGCTGGGACTTTCCACGCTGATAGCCGCCGTATGCGCCATCATACTCCAGCCTCACATCGTCTCGGAGATAGGACGGGAGACGCTGGCCGCCCTCGGAGTTGCCGGACAGGGAGAAGCCGGGACAATGTTCACGGGAATCGTGAAGACTATATATGACTCTGTATCAGTCGATACCGGAGTGGAAGAGGTCAATACCTTAGTATCGTCGAGAGGCATGCTCGGAATGTTGAATACGGTCTACCTGATCATTTGCGCAATGTGTTTCGGAGGCTGCATGAAGGCCAGCGGGATGCTTCATCACCTTGCTTCGCTTCTGCTCCCTATGACGAAGAGCAGGGTCGGACTAGTGGGCTCTACAGTGACCACAGGCGTGGTGCTGAACGGAGTGATTTCGGACCAGTACCTTTCCATCATCCTGACCTCGGACATCTACAAGGACATCTACGCGAAACGGGGATATGAAAGCCGGCTGCTCAGCCGTTCGGTCGAGGATTCCTCCACCGTGACCTCCCCGCTGTTCCCGTGGAGCAGCTGCGGAATGACGCAGGCGACTATTCTGAGCGTGCCGACTGCCGTGTATCTGCCATTCTGTTTTTTCAATATCATCAGCCCGCTCATGAGCATTTTCATAGCGGTGACGGGGTATAAGATTTTCCGGAGAGATGAAGAACAGGTTGATTGAATGTGTGCCTAATTTCAGCGAAGGCCGCAGGCCGGAAGTGATAGAGAGCATTGTCAATGCAATTTCAGGGACTCCGTGCGGGCCCGGGGAATTGCTCAAGGTCCTTCACGTGGACTCCGGAGTTGCAGCGAACCGTACAGTCGTGACTTTCGCCGGGACTCCTGAAGCAGTGGTCGAGGCGGCGTTCCGTGCGGTCCGGAAGGCATCCAAGGTCATCGACATGAGGGAACAGCATGGGGAACATCCGCGGATCGGAGCCACTGATGTCCTGCCGCTCGTCCCCGTATCGGGAATCGGGCTGGATGAATGTGCTGAACTCGCCAGGGGACTTGCCGCGAGGATATATGCGGAACTGGGAATCCCCTGCTTCTGTTATGAGGCAGCCGCTTTCATCCCGGAAAGAAGAAGGCTCGAGGTATGCCGTGCCGGGGAATATGAATCACTTCCTGTCAGTATAGCCGACCCTTCGAGAAGGCCTGATTTCAGTCCTGAATCGTACAACGAGACCGTAGCCCGTGCCGGAGCATCGGTGGTCGGGGCAAGGAATTTCCTGATTGCCGTCAATTTCAATCTGGATTCTGCTGATGTGGCTGCAGCCCGGAGGATTGCCGCACGTGTCCGTGAGAGCGGGCAGGTGATGCACGACGCTTCAGGTGCTGCAGTACGGGACTATCCAGGAAAACCCGTGAGAATCCCCGGCACACTGAAAGGATGCAAGGCAATAGGCTGGTACATAGAGGAATACGGGATAGCCCAGGTATCGATGAATATCACGGACATACATCTCACTTCACTGCATGAGGCCTATCTCGAGGTATGCCGTGTGGCACAGGAAGAAGGCGTCAGGATAACCGGCACAGAGATTATCGGCCTGGTTCCCGAGCAATGTCTAATAGATGCCGGGAAATATTTCCACGGGCTTCTCACAGGTTCCGGAGACCGGACTTCGTCATCCACTCCAGAATTATCCCGCGACGAACTCATCCTCACCGCCATCTCATCCCTCCATCTCGACGACCTCCGTCCTTTCGACCCGGCCCAGAAGATCATCGAGCGCCTGCTCTTCACCGGCAAGTGTCTGGACTGATTGTTTCATGGTTTTGAAGGGTCAATGCCGCGATGCCAGAAGCGGGCGGTGATGTCGGTGCGGGTAACGGAGCCGTCTGGATTGCGGGTGAGCTTGTAGAGGCGTTGGTTGGTTGTCTGTTTGTTCAGGGGGCCGCAGGACGGGCGGAAAGGACCGACCTTGACATAGTCAAAGAAATTCCAGATGTCATCCTCAATGGTCTCCCTGCCGGAATAAAGGCCGAGAGCGAGAGACGGATAGCTCCCGCGGATATATGAAGCTGCCTCCATAAGGGCCTGATGGTCATTGCCTTCCCCGAGGAACAGAAAACAGTTTATCCCGAAATTGCCTGCGATGAGCCTGTCTATGGCGGAAGGGGTCAGCTCTTCGCCGACATCAAGCCTCAGGAACGGGGAATGGCATCCCTCGCAAAGTCCGGTGCAATTCGATATGTCAATGGCCAATGTGAGCATGTCGGGAATCTCCTCCAGCACCACATTGGTCATTTTGGGAACGTATTTTATCATGTTACTCGCTTACGTAGAACCTGTGCTGTGCCTCTTCCTGACGCATCTCGCTGAATGAGGAGACTCTCTTCAGATATCCGATGACACGTGTCAGATAATCGAGGTTTGTGCTTCCGCACTTAGGACATACATCCAGAGTATCCTTGCTGATGTAGCCGCACTTGTTGCATACGGTATTGCGGCAGTTGAATGTGAAATAGTTCGTGCCGTAATGCGCGGCCACCTTGAGCAGCTGGCGGTACTGGTCCTTGGTAAGATGCTCGGCAATGTTCATGTGAAGTGCCGAACCTCCGTCGAGATATTTCACATAGTCATCTCCGTGGAGCTTGAACTTGTCAATCATCGAAAGTGACTCATCCTCAGGATTGTAGAAGTACGAACTGTACATATTGTGCTTAGGTGACACGAAGAATCCGTCCTTCTTGTCCCACTTGTAGTTCTTTCCGGAAAGATTCTCTCCAGGGACGAATTCAGTATTGAACATCGTTTCCTTCGTCTTGTCCTTCCTGTTGGCGAGGTTGATGGTCTCGAGTATTGTATTGACAAACTCGCGGTACTCCTCGTTCGGAGAAATCTCCAGTCCGAGGAACTCGGCTGCGTCGGTGAGACCGTTAACGCCCACGGTGAGGTACTGCTTGGTCATGTCTATGAACCCGGCCTTGTAAACATCGAGCATGTCGGCTGCAAGGAAGTCCTTGATAATCTCGTTGAACGCAGTCTGATACTTGTGCACCTTCTGAGTCATCTCGCTGATTTCCTGGTCAATGGCCTTGTACAACTCAGTCTTGTCGTATTTCAGGTCTGCCGGAACAGGCTCTCCTTCAGGCAGCACAAAATTGAGAGTCTCCTTGAAATATCTCCTCGCCGCAATCTGGATGATACGGTTCAGGTTTATGGTCATCACGGACTTGGAACCGGTGGCCACGGACGCTGTTCCCATCGAATACTGATGGGTGGTATGGTTGTGGTCCTCGTCGGACTTGTCGAGATCCTTCAGGGAATTGCGCAGACGGCAGCAACTCGAGAGGCTGTCCGGGCTGTTGGAAATGTAGCAGAAGAAGCTGTGTCCCTTGGCCCACATCTCGGACGTGAAGTCGGCATATTCCTGATCCGCGAAATCGTCTCCACCGTCTGTCAGGAGAGCCATTGTCTCCACAGGGAAGGTGAGGATATAGTCATTGCGCTCCTCGTTGAACCAGTTCATGAAATGCTTCTGGAGCCATGAGAGAGTCTCCCATTTCGGAGCCGTGCCGTCAGGGAAGCGGAACTCGCCGAATACTCCGTCGAAATACGGTTTGTCGAAATATCCGATGTTCCAGAACACGGTCTGATATCCCCTGTTGCCGGCAGGCATGTTCATGGAGTGTACTACCTGCTGGAAGTAATTGTCAATGACCTTGACGAGGGTGCGTTTCTTGATATTGTTCTCCACCACTTCATCGAGCCTGTCGAGATAGTCGTCACCGTAATCCTTCCTGATGAAGTAGTCGAAATACATCAGGAATTCCGGAGTTGCGACAGCTCCCATGAACTGGGATGAAATCGAATATACCAGATTGATGAACTCTCCGCAGAAAGACTTCAGGTCGGTAGGTGCAACTGATACACCGCCAAGCTCCCTCAGGCCACTGGTCAGGAAAGGATACATGGTGATGGCGACACAATACGGATAACCCGGAGTACCGCTCTCGTCATGCTTGTAGAGGACATGGCTCTCAAGGTCTTCAATGTACTGTTCGGCAAGTTTCCTTCCGTACATTGCCTTGATCTTGTCCTGCATGATATAACGGTTCTGCTTGATATTGTTCTCCTTATAGAGCTCCTGGCCGAGTGTCACGATATTCTTGCGCGTGACATTGGCATTGGAATCGAACTTCGATCCCGTGGCAGCATTGGAAGCCTTGATATAGTCGCGGATGAAGTCGCGCTTCTTCCTCAGGTCAAGGCCGGCATCGAATTTCTCAATATACGCGAGGGCGACTTTCTTGTTTATGGACATGAAGGAATCGACGACCTGACGCCTGATCTCGCGGCTGGCAATCTTGTCGTAAATGTACAGATTGTCCACAACCGAAACCACAACCTCCTCCGGGCACCTCTCTCCGGCTGTCTTGTAGGCTTCACGGATTCCACGCATCAGCTTGTCCCTGTCAAACTCCTCGATAGAGCCATTGGTCTTTCTTACGTCCATAATGAGAAATCGTTATAATATTGATTGGAAAAGTTATAAATAACAATAGCGTCACATCAGGACGCCGACATGTGTTGCAAATGTATAAACTTTGCCCGCCATATCAAAAGAAATCCCGAACAAAAGTTTTCAACATAGTTAATAACAGGCTTTATACGCACCACAGAGGGGGTCAAAAGGCTCCAGTATTGCCCCGGAACCATCATAATAAATTGATTTACAATATATTATAACGCAATAACCAGCCGTCGCAACCTCCTCATGCGAACAGTCCGCAAAAGGCATGCGACAGCCGGCGTCAAATGGTCATTGAGACCTATGAATCGACTTTTACACCAGAATATAACGCAGCACGAAGAGTACCGCGAGAACCCACATCATCACAGATATTTTCTTGTGCCTGCCGGTCAATGCATTGAGCAGGACATAGGAAATCATGCCGAGCATGATGCCGTCGGAGATGCTGTATGCAAGAGGCATCAGAAGCATTGTGACGAAAGCAGGAATGGACTCGGAGAAATCATTCCAGTCGATATGGACGACAGGTGACATCATCATCACTCCGACTATGAAGAGGACCGGACCCGTAGCCGCTCCCGGGATTGCAAGGAAGAGAGGAGAGAAGAACAGGGCCACTGCGAAGCAGGCGGCAATCACGAACGAAGTGAGACCCGTACGGCCGCCCTCGGACACGCCGGAAGCGCTCTCTATATATGTCGTGGTGGTGCTGGTACCGAACATTGCACCGGCAACTGTAGCCACTGAATCAGCCATAAGCACGCGGTTGATACCGTCCACATTGCCTTTCTCATCCACCATTCCGGACTTCACGGAAACGCCGACGACAGTACCGATGGTGTCGAACATGTCAATGAAAAGGAAGGTGAAGACGACCACAAGCATGTCCCAGGAAATGATTTTCGCCCATTCGAACTGACAGAATATAGGAGAAATGGACGGAGGCGTGGATACGATTCCGCCGTAAGTGGTCACCCCCATCGGGATTCCTATCAATGTGGTGGCAATGATGCCAAGAAGCATACCTCCACGGACCTTGAGAATCACCAGCAGAGAGGTGATGACGAGGCCTGCAAGTGCCAGGATCACAGTCTTGTCTCCAAGATTTCCGAGGGTCACCGATGTAGCCTCGCTGCTGACGATGATACCGGCTGATTTCAGGCCGATGAAGGCTATGTACAGACCGATGCCGGCACCGATTGCACGTTTGAGATTCATCGGTATTGCATCGACTATCATTTTACGGACATTTGTGGCTGTCAGCAGGATGAAAATGATGCCCTCGAGGAAAATGGCCGTGAGAGCCATCTGCCAGGTGAATCCCATGCCGAGGCACACTGTATATACGAAGAACGCATTGAGTCCCATTCCCGGGGCAAGACCGAACGGCTTGCGGGCATACAGGGACATGACAAGGGTGCCGACGATGGCCGCAAGGGCCGTAGCCGTAAAGACTGCTGCAGTAGGCATTCCCTGCGATGCAAGGGCGCTGAAGATGCCCGGATTGACGGCAAGGATATATGCCATCGTGAGGAATGTGGTGAGTCCGGCAAGGATTTCCGTGCGGACACTGTGCTTTGACGGATCGAAACCGAAAGCCTTTGTCAGGAATTTGTTCATAAAGCAGTTTCTTTAATCAGACAAGAAATCAGAACACCCACTTGAGACCGAGGCACGGACGGCACCAGAAGCCTTTTCCGGTACCGAAGTCATAAGAAAGTTCAATCTCGGTACCGACATTGAGATTGTCAACACCGAAATGCTGGCCGACATTGTACCACAGCTGCGGTTCGGTCAGGAACACGATATGGGAAGTCTTGGCCTCGTCCCATTTCCTGTTGCCGTCTCCGTCGGTCGGAGCAACCGTATGGTCTTCCCACCAGAAATCAGCGAATCCGCTGAACCTGAGTCCTTTGACATTGAATATATCCTGCATGCCCCACACGGCGGTAAACTGAAGAGGAACGTCACTGCGAGGTCTGTCTCCTACTGCCGGCTTGTCATAATGTATATATTTATACAGGAGCTTGAGATTCAATGTATTCCTGTAGTCCTTGCTGTGAATGAACCAGTCAGTTCCGATAAGGAAGGCATTGTTGATGCCGTATCCCTTGTAGACTCCTCCGTTGTACTCGACATGGATGCTGAGAGGTGCCGCCTTGCTTTCATGCCAGAAGTTCAGGCAGCGGGCAATCTCGAAATAGGTTCCTCTCGGTGACACTCTCTCATTGTTCACTTTCTCGCCGTAGTCATAGTCGACGAAGAAGAAGGTGTTGCCCCATTTGTCACCGTAGAAACCCTCGAGGGTGGTGGTGACGTGCTTGCGGTCTTTTCCGAAGTCATAGAAGACCTGAATGTTTGTCTGGGCCATCGCTCCTTGAACAATGGCAGTGGCAGCCACTAAAGCGGCCAGGATAGCTTTTTTGGACATAACAATATAGGTTGATTGGTTTGTTGAATCCAGATGCTGTTACAAGGACAACAGACTTGTAACCTCAACGTCTTCAGGCAGAGCCTTTCTTCCGTCAAGGCCGTTCAGTTCGATGATGAAATTGGCATAGACTGTTTTCGGGCTGAAACGGCCAACAAGTCTCAGCGCGGCCGCTGCCGACCCTCCGGTGGCAAGCAGGTCATCGTGAAGGAGGACGACATCTTCGCTGGTGAGCGCATCCTGATGTATCGTCAGAGTGTCGGGACCATACTCCTTCATATAGGTCTCCGAATAGGTTTCAGCAGGCAGTTTTCCGGGTTTGCGGATAGTAACGAAACCGGCGCCGAGCCTGTAAGCAAGCGCAGCGCCAATTATGAAGCCTCTCGACTCGAGTCCGGCCACTTTCGTGATGCCCCTGTCCTTGTACATGTCATACAAGGCATCCACGGTCATGCGGAGAGCTTCCGGATTCTTCAGAAGAGTAGTCAAATCCCAGAACAGTATCCCTTTCTTCGGAAAGTCGGGAACTGTCCTGAGAGTTGATTTCAAGAAAGAAATATCCATGGCGACGGTTTAGAAAGTGAACTTGACCATCATCTGGATACGGTTGTTGCCCACATTGTGCAGGCCCTCTTTCGAGAGTCCGTGGGCGTCGTATGTCTTGCCGTCACCATAGCGGGCTCCGGTATAATTGTACTCGAGTCCGAGGGTAAACTTTCCGACATTGTATGCTACTGAAGGGATTACCCTCCACATGGAATTGAAATACTTGTAGGTATTGGCACTGAAGTAGAAATCTGACGGATCCAGAAGTTCGTCCTTCGTTCCGAGGTTCTTGATGTAGCCGGCCATGAGCATGAACTGCCATTTTTTGCCGTAGCTCATTGAAGCCCAGGTAGAAGAAGTCTTGAACGGAGTATATTCATAATGTCCGTCATCACATTTTTCAGAGATTCCGTATCCGCTCATGAGATTCATGTGCTCGCCAGCCTGGCTGAAGATTGTCTTTGCCTTCACCTCGAACTTGCGGCTCTTGTACTGGAGATATACATAAGGAGAGAGGGTGGTAATCCTGTCGGACACTTTCACCTTCACCCCGTCGGAGTTCTCACCCACGCGTCTCGGCTTGATGCTGAGCAGGTTGGTTCCCACGCGGGCGAGGAAGCCGTTGTTGCTCTTCAAGGTAAGGCCGAGGTACATCTCAGGAGTGCATGAATACTTGATATACTCTGCAGAAGCGCCGGCAGGGCCCTGTGAAAGATACTGCATCTGCCAGATTGCACCGGCAGTGAGCATCACGTTCTTTCCGAATGAAGCATCCGCGAGGACCTGAGGAGTACGGCTGAACGCGTTGAAGGGAGCACCTGTCTCGAGGCTGAACACATGCGGCTGGTCAGCTGCCATAGGATGCCATGCCTGTCCGATCTTCAGGGAGACTGCGGCAGGATTGCCGTTCTTCATCACGAAGTCATCCCAGCCGATTGTAACATAGGCCTGACGGAGACGGAGCTGTGCAGTACCGTTGATCTTGGTCGAAGAACTGGTGTTGGTAAGTCCCGAATAAAAGTCGGTCTCAATTTTCGCACCGAATTTCGTACGGCCGAACTGGTAGCCTGTGATGTCAAGTCCGATTCTGGTCGTCAGAGACAGGAAACGGAAAGATGCCTGCGCATTGAGGTCGTCACCAAGACTGTTCAGGTTCTCGTCCAAAGGAGTATAATAGAAGAGGTCGCCAGTACCGGCCTTGCTCTCCCTTGTATCGAGGGCAAAATAGTTTCTGATAAATCCGTAGAGTTTCACATGGGCAGGTTTCTCCACCTGCTGTTCGCCCTTCGGGGCAGGCTCGGCTGACATCGGAAGTACAGCAGAGAGGCTGACAACAGCCGAAATGAGCAATGCAATCTTTTTCATCAAATATGAATTAAATACCTATAAAAATCAAGATACAATAGCTGAGCACGAAACCTATCACGCCGATGATGAGGCCCACCTTGGTCATGTCCTTCACCTGGATAAGCCCGGTGGAGTGGGCGATGGCATTAGGAGGCGTACTGATAGGGAACAGCATCGCGAAGGATGTGGAGAGTGCAACTCCGATAATCAGCGCACGTGCACCTCCGACAGGGTCGAGGAGTTCTCCCATTCCGACTCCGACAGCACAGAGAATTGGAACCAGAAGGTTCGCTGCGGCAGAGTTGGCGATGAAGTTCGAGAGCAGATATGCGATGAATCCGGATACGAGAAGTACCACGAGAGGAGGGAATGTCGCGAACGGAATTGACTCCACGAGATTCTCCGCGAGTCCTGTCTTGTTCAGTGCGATACCGAGTGCGAATCCTCCGGCAACCATCCAGAGCACGCTCCAGTCGATGTCCCTGAGATCTTCCTTGGTGATTACTCCGGTGGCACAGAACACGCCCACAGGAATCATGGCCACTACGTTGGCATTGATGCCTGTCACCTTGTCAAGCATCCAAAGCAGAATCGTGACTGCGAAAGTACCCCATACGATGTAAGTCTTCGTGTCCGGTGTCTTGGTATTCTCTATCTTGAGTTCTATCTTGTCGGTAGTGAACGGGAAAATCTTCAGCAGGACGAACCAAGCGATGAGCAGGATCACAATCACGAACGGCACCATCACCATCATCCACTCGCCGAAGCCTACTCCCTGATGCATCGTGTCGTTGAGATAGCCGAGGGCGATGGCGTTAGGAGGGGTTCCGATAGGGGTTCCGATACCTCCGACATTGGCGGCAATAGGAATCGCAAGGGCAAGTCCGGCCATACCTTTCTCCTCCTTGGGCAATGTCCTGAGGACAGGAGCAAGGAATGTGAGCATCATGGCTGCTGTAGCTGTATTGCTCATGAACATTGAGAAAAGTGCAATCACGCAGAGGAATCCGAGAAGCACGTTCCTCGGCTTGGTGCCGAAAGGCTTGAGAAGAACTTTGGCAAGCTGCACGTCGAGACCCACCTTGGTAGCTGCTATGGCAAGCACGAAACCGCCGAGGAAGAGCATGATGGTAGGGTCTGCAAATGCTGCGAGGAGCGCCTTGTAGCTGACAAGAGTACCGAGATCGGCCGCATTTCCCGCACTGCGCATGAACAACGGGCTGCTGTCGGAAACCGTGAAGAGCAGAAGTACTATGATAGTCACTGACGTAGCCCACGTCGGGAGTATCTCGAACATCCACATCAATGCCGCAAGGACAAAGATGGCAACAGTTCTCTGCTCGATGATTGACAATAGCGGTGTGCCGTTCTCGGCAAGGCCGAAGAATGACCGCGGCACAAACCAGAAAAATAGGAAGGCGGCTAAGGCAAGACAAAGCATCACTGCCTTCTTGGCCGGGAATCCGGCACTTTTGACTGTTTCAGTTGACATGTTTTATCAAAATTGAAATATTATCGGTTTTGGTACAACAAAGTACAAATGTAAAAAATTAATGCTACAATCCAAGCCGATGCGGGAAAAAAGTGCTTTCCTGCAGAAAAGAGAGAGCCGGCCTCCAGTTTCAGCTGTCGGCCGGCCCGGACACTTTCTGTCCCCAGTCTGCTATATTATGCCCTGGGCAAGCATTGCCTCTGCCACTTTCATGAAGCCGGCAATGTTGGCACCTTTCACATAATTGATATATCCGTCAGGCTGGGTTCCATATTTCACGCAGGAAGCATGGATGGAGTCCATGATACCGTGGAGTTTCTCGTCCACTTCCTTTGCGGTCCAGCTGATGTGCATTGCGTTCTGTGTCATTTCGAGACCTGATGTCGCAACTCCGCCGGCATTGACAGCCTTGCCCGGAGCGAACATGATGTGTGCTTTCTGGAAGGCCTCGATTGCGCCAGGCTGGCAACCCATGTTGGAAACCTCGAGGCAGCACCATGTACCGTTGGCAATGAGTTCGTTCGCATCCTCGGCTGACATTTCGTTCTGGAATGCGCAGGTCATTGCTATGTCGCACTTCACGCTCCATGCCTTCTTTCCCGGAATGAACTGTGCATCAGGGAATTTCTCGGCGAACGGTGCAACCACGTCATTGTTGGAAGCACGGAGTTCGAGCATGTAGTCGAGCTTCTCCTGAGTCATTCCCTGAGGGTTGTAGATGACACCGTCAGGTCCGGAGATGGCAACCACCTTGGCGCCAAGCTCGGTAGCTTTCACGCAGACACCCCAGGAAACATTTCCGAAACCGGACACTGCGATGGTCTTGCCCTTGATGTCGAGGTTGGCATCATGATGATGGAGCATGTGCTCGAGGAAATAAACCGCACCGAATCCTGTAGCCTCAGGACGGATGAGGGAACCGCCGTACTGGATGCCCTTGCCGGTGAGCACGCCGTTGTGCTCGCGGGTAAGTTTCTTGTACATTCCCTCGAGGAAGCCGATTTCGCGTCCGCCTACTCCGATGTCGCCTGCAGGAACATCCATGTCTGGACCGATGTTTCTCCAGAGCTCAATCATGAAGGCCTGGCAGAATCTCATGATCTCGGCATCTGACTTGCCTTTAGGGTTGAAGTCGGAACCGCCCTTTCCGCCGCCCATAGGCAGGGTGGTGAGGGAGTTCTTGAAGGTCTGCTCGAATCCGAGGAATTTCAGGATCGAGAGATTGACTGAAGGATGGAAGCGGAGACCTCCCTTATATGGTCCAATGGCATTGTTGAACTGCACCCTGTAGCCAGTGTTGGTCTGGACCTCACCGTTGTCATCCACCCATGTCACGCGGAATGTGAGGATTCTGTCAGGTTCAACGAGGCGCTCGATGATTTTCGCATCCTCGAACTCAGGGTGTTTGTTATAAACATCCTCAATTGACTCAAGTACTTCACGTACAGCCTGGAGATATTCTTTCTCCCCTGCGTACTTGGCCTGAAGACGGGCCATTATTTCTTCTGTTCTCATACTAGTATTATTAATTTTAGTGAGTTTCCTGACTGATTCATTCCACCGTCCATGTGGAGCCGCTGTGGAGCAGTTCCTCCATGGAATGGATCCTGGCTTTCTCCCTGACCTCATCGGCCTGACGCGACACTTCTGCGTCATAAGTGTTTGCCTCAACGTCCCTGATGACTCCGAGAGCCACAGGGAATTCCGGATATTTCATCTCTGCGAGCATGGTTTGGAGACCGAGATTGTCCGCTGACGGGTCATGTACGAGCACGTCGTCGAGAGTATATCCGTCCTGGCCCACGGTCACTACCTTGAGTTTCATGTCCTCGAGCACGATTCCCTTCTCCCTGTCCGCACCGAACAGCATTTTCTCGCCCTTGCGGAGCACTATGGTCCTGTCTTTCTTGTACTCCCTGCCGGAAATCTCGGAGTGCGAACCGTTGTTGAATATCACGCAGTTGGTCAGGAACTCCATCACGGATGTGCCGGCGTGACGCGAAGCCTCCAGCATTATCTCCTGGTTCAATGCAAGTTCCGTGTCAATGCTGCGAGCGAAGAACGTGCCCTTTGCTCCCAGGACGAGGCTTCCGGGATTGAACGGCTGTTCCACCGTCCCGTATGGCGAGGTCTTGGTGACCGCTCCGAAACGGGATGTCGGGGAATACTGTCCCTTGGTCATGCCGTATATCCTGTTGTTGAACAGCATGATATTTATGTCCACATTTCTCCTGATGGCATGGATGAAATGATTGCCTCCGATAGCCAGGGCGTCGCCGTCACCGCTTGCCTGCCATACGCTGAGCTCTGGATTGGCCACCTTGATACCCGTTGCAATGGCGGTGGCGCGTCCGTGAATGCTGTGGAAGCCGTATGTATTCATATAATAAGGAAGGCGGGACGAGCAGCCGATGCCGGACACGACCACGACCTTCTCCTTGTCTATCCCCTTCTCCTCGCAGACCTGCGGAAGCACTTTCTGAAGTGACACCAGGACGGAATAATCGCCGCATCCCGGGCACCATCTCACCTCCTGGTCACTCTTGAAATCTTTGAAAGTATATTTTGCCATATTGATTATCAAGCTTTTTCCGTTACACAGTCCACAATATCCTTCACGAGGAACGTCTGTCCCTGCACTTTGTTGCACTGCAGGTACTCATGCCCAGGCAACCGGTTCCTGAGATATCCGGCGAACTGGCCGGAGTTGAGTTCGCACACGACAATCCTGCGGAAGCCGGAGAACACCTCGGAGGTATTCGGAGGCAGCGGGGAAATATAATCGAAATGCGCAAAACTGATATTCCTTCCTTCAGCACGGATTTCCTGGACTGCAGTGAGGATATGTCCGTATGTTCCGCCCCAGCCTACAACCAGGACATCACCGGTCCGGTCTCCGTCCACGGCGAGAGGAGGAATCTCCATTGCCACACGCTCTACCTTGCCGGCCCTCTCGCTGACCATGAGCTCATGATTTGCGGGATCGTTTGACAGAACTCCGTCATGGTTCTTCTCGAGACCTCCGACCCGGTGCTCCAGGCCTTTCATACCGGGCACTGCCCATTCGCGGGACAATGTCTCAGGATCGCGCCTGAACGGACGGAAAGGTCCATCCTGCTCTTTGGCGAATCTCGGATGTATTTCAGGATAATCGTTCATTGACGGCACTTTCCACGGTTCCGAGCCGTTCCCGAGGAAGCCTTCGGAGAGGAGCATCACTGGCACCATGTGCTCGAGGGCGATTTTAGCGGCCCTGAACGCCATTTCGAAGCAATGCGCAGGTGAATGCGCTGCCAATATCACCATCGGGCTTTCTCCGTTGCGCCCGTAAAGGGCCTCGTTCAAGTCTGTCTGCTCGGTCTTGGTAGGCATTCCGGTACACGGGCCTGCACGCTGGACGTCCACAACCACGAGAGGCAGCTCCGTCATGACGGCGAGTCCGAGAGCCTCCGACTTCAATGAAAGTCCCGGTCCGGACGTAGTGGTCACAGCGAGATTGCCTGCGAACGCCGCACCTATGGCACTGCATATTCCGGCAATTTCATCCTCAGTCTGCATCGTCTTCACATTCAAGTTCTTGTGGAGGGCAAGCTCCTCAAGGATGGCAGTAGCGGGAGTAATAGGATATGAACCGCAGAACAACGGAAGACCGGCTTTCTCAGCAGCAGCTATAAGGCCCCATGCCACGGCCTGGTTTCCGGTAATGTTGCGGTAAGTTCCCTTGTCCAACTTCGCAGGGGCCACATTATATGTATTGGCCACCGCCTGGATGTTGGCCGCATAATTGTATCCGTCAAATACGACCTTGCGGTTCGGGGCAATCATCTCCGGATGTTTCTTCCGGAATTTGCCCTCTATATAATTGTACACGTAGTCTATCGGCCGGTTGTAGATGTAGCATGCCATGCCGAGCGTGAACATATTCTTGCATTTGTGGATTGCGACCATGTCGAGGCCGCTTTCCTTCAGGCTGTCTTCCGTAAGCTTGGTGATCGGTGCGCAGATGATGTTGCGGTCCTCTATGTGGAGTTCCTCGAACGGATTGCCGGTGAACCCGGCCTTGGACATTCCCATATCGTCGAAGGCATCCTCATTCACAAGGACGGTCGCAGTTCTCTTGAGCCATTTGGCATTCGCCTTGAGCGCGGCCGGATTCATGGCCACAAGCATGTCGCAGAAATCTCCCGGAGTATTGACCTTGTGACTGCCGATATGGACCTGGAAGCCGGAGACTCCGGCCACGGTTCCCTTGGGAGCACGTATTTCAGCAGGGTAATCGGGGAATGTGGAAAGACCGTTTCCATAAACGGCTGACATATTGGCGAACAATGTGCCCGTCAGCTGCATCCCGTCGCCGGAATCGCCGGCGAATCTGATCACAACGTCATTGATATCGATGACTTTATGTTGCATTGTTTCTTTAAATCTATAAAGAATTATTTCTAATTGACCGCAAATCTAATAACAAAAACGTTAAAAGCCTAATAATTCATAAGAAATTTTTCAAAAAAGAAAAGACGGCCGGAAAGGTGGCGGAATTCCGCGTCTTACACCTTTCCGGCCGTCCTGTATAGGACTGTGACCAATGATTACTGCTGCATCTGGGCCCTTGCCTGAAGCTCTTGCTGGAGGGTCTCGAGAGTCCTTCCGTCAGGAATATTGAGAGCCTTGCGGGCTGCCTTGGTAAGGTCAGTGCTCTGGGTATCGTCGATGTAGAGGAGGGAACCTCTCTCGAATACATATACATATCCGCCGGCCTTTGCAAGATTGTTGACAACCTCGATGGCCTTCTGCTGGATAGGAGCCATCAGCTCGTTCTGCTGCTGCTGAAGTTCCTGCTGGATGGACTGGTCAAACTCCTGGATCCTGTTGGAGATGTCAGCAAGTTCCTTTTCCTTGCTCTCGCGGATGGCCGCTGTCCAGGTGGAACTGTTCTGCTGATACTTCTGGGCTTTGGCCTGATACTCCTCGACCATGGTCCTGTATGTGTCCTGGGCCTCTTTCTGGGATACTTCCATCTGGGCTCTTGCAGAGTCAGCCTCCGGCATGAGCATGACGAGTTCGTTGAAATTCACATGAGCGAACTTCAGGTTCTGTGCTGAGGCGGAAAGGGTGATGACTGCCGCCGCTGTGATCAAAATAAACTTTTTCATATTATCAGATTTTTTGGTTCAATATAAATATTTCATCGGTTAACATTATCAGAACTGCTGTCCGATCAGGAAGTGGAACTGGCCCTTGCCGTTCTCCTTATCGTCGAATCCATAACCCCAGTCGATTCCGAGGAGGCCGATGACAGGCAGATAAACTCTGACGCCGACACCTGCGGAACGCTTGATCTGGAACGGATTGAAATCGCGTATGTCTGACCAGCAGTTACCTCCCTCAAGGAAGAGAAGAGCGAAAATAGTGGACTGCGGCTGCATCACGACAGGATAACGGAGCTCGACAGTGAACTTGTCATATACATTTCCTGCATAGGCATATCCGTTCGAGCTGTAAGCCGTCGGAAGATACGGGGTCAGGGAATAGTTCTCGTAACCACGGAGGGCGATGACCTCGGAACCGTAATTGTTGTAACCGGACATGCCGTCACCGCCGACGATGAAGCCCTCGAACGGAGAATAGCCCCACTTGCGGTTGTAATAGCCGAGATATCCGAACTGGGCCCTGGTCATCAGGACAAGATTCCCGACAAGCTTCGTATAGAGGGAGCCCTTGAATGACCACTTGTGATACTCGATCCAGCGGTATCTGTCCTGAGCGCTCCATTTGTCATAATTAATGTCCCTGTAGTTGGATACGTGGGCAGGATTGCCTGCATCGTCCAGATTGCCCCTGTCCTTGTGCCTGAACAGCGAAAACGGAGGTGTCAGCTGTACGGAGAAAGAGAGGTCCGAACCCTGGCGCGGATAAATCTGCTGGTCGGTCGAATTTCTCGAAAGTCCAAGAGTATAACTGATATTGTGGGAAACTCCGTCATCGAAAATGAACGAGTTCGAATACCAGTTGTTCAGACGGTAGGTCTGCCAGCTCAGCTGGTTGTACAGCACGAAATAGTTGTCAGGCCATTTCAGACGGTTTCCGATTCCCATGGAAATACCGTACACCTCGAACTGGCGGTCATTGTTGAGAATGTTCCATGCGAGATAGGAGTTGGTCTGGCGGCTGTAGTAGGCCGATATGCTGAGTGACGTAGGTTTCTTTCCGAAGAGCCAAGGCTCCATGAAGCTCGCCGATATGGCTGTATAATATGTACCGCTCGTCTGGAAGCGGAATGCCAGATTCTGAGCATCTCCGAGAGGAACCGGACGCCATGCTCCCTTGTCAAAGAATCTGCGTGTCGAGAAGTTGTTGAAGCTTACTCCGACTGTCGCCACGAACGTCTTGCCGCCCCATCCTCCTGAGAGCTCAAGCTGGCTGGAAGGTTTCTCGGTCACATTATAGACAATGTCCACGGTATTGTCCCTCTGGTCCGGAAGAATCGACCATCCTTTCGCCGGATCGGTGATTGCCTCAGGATCGAACTGTCCGAGGGAGGCAATCTCCCTGATGGATCGCTCGAAATCGGACTGGCTGAAAAGATAGCCCGGCCGGGTGAATATCTGGCGGCGGACTACCCTTTCGTTGGTAAGGTCGTTGCCGTTGATTATGATATTGTTCAATGTAGCCTGCTTGCCCTCGACAATACGCATCTCCACGTCCACGGAGTCACCTGCCACGTTCAGTTCCACAGGCTGTACGTCGAAAAAGAGGTAACCGTTGTCACGGTACAGTTTGGACACGTCCATGTCACCCTGCTTTCCGCCGCCCTGCAGACGCTTCTGCATGGTCACGAGGTCATACGGGTCTCCTTTTTCTATCTGCAGCACGGCATTCAGGGCCTCGGTGGAATACACCGAGTTTCCTGTCCATGTCACGTTCCTGAAATAATATTTCTTGCCCTCGTCGAAAGTGAAGTCGATTCCGAGACGCTTGCCGGGAACCACATAATATATGGAATCCTTGAGAAGACGGGCGTCCCTGTAACCAGCCTCGTTGAACGCACTGATGAGGGATTTCTTGTCAGTTGCGTATTCTTTCTCGTTGAATTTCTTGCTCTTGAAGAAGTTGTAGTACTTGGCCGACTTGGTCTTCTTCATGGACTTGGCGAGCTTGAAGTCACTCACATCGGTATTGCCTATGAAATTGATGGTCTTGATCTTGACCTTGTCGCCCCTGTCCACCGCAAAATTCACCCGGATGGCATTTTTGACGACGGTATCCTTCTTCACCTGAGGCTCCACATGGACATTCATGAAGCCTTTGCCCTGATAATACCTCTTGATGATGTCCACAGATGTCTTGGACACATAATCCGAAAAGGCAGCTCCCCTCTTGTAGTTCAGCCTCTCGAGAAGATCTTTCTTCTCACCGCTTTTCACACCGCTGAAAGACCACATCGAGACTCTCGGACGCTCCTGGATGTCAAGCCTGAAGAAAGCAGTGTCCCTCGAAGGGGCTATGGAATCGATATATACGGCAACATCCTGGAAATAGCGCTGGAGCCACAGCCTGCTCACCACGGAAGATATATCATCTCCCGGAACAGTGACCTTCATGCCAGGACGCAGGCCGGCCTGATTGAGGATCTGCTGCTCCGCGAATGCCCGGTTGCCGGTCACCCTCACACCTCCCACGACATACTCATGGGGTTCGTTATAATCTATTTCCACAGCACTGTTCTTCTGCTGACCGGATGCCACGGTCTGCATCATCAACATCACGGCAATGCAGAATATGTGTCTTATCTTCATCTTCATTTGAATAATATCGTACAAATATACAGCAATTATTTCACTTTTCCATATCTTCTGTCCCTGGAAGCATATTCCGCAAGCGCAGCGAAGAAATCCTCACGCCCGAAATCAGGCCACAACTTGTCCACGAAGACCAGCTCCGAATAAGCCCCCTGCCACAGCAGGTAGTTGCTCAGGCGCTTCTCTCCCGAAGTCCTGATTATCAGGTCCGGGTCAGGAATCCCGTCCGTGACGAGGAATGGCGAGAATTCCGACGGATCGTCCGCGGAATCCAGCCTTGCAGCCGCTTCCGGGCATTCGAGGCAATGCCGGGCATAACGCCTTGCAGCCTGCCATATGTCCCACCTGCCGCTGTAACTGAGAAATACTATGAGATCTATCCCGGTATTGTTCCTGGTCATATCCTCAAGCGAAGATATCGCATCAGCCAGAAGAGGATGGAGCCTGGCCTTGTTGCCGAGCACACGGAAACGCACACCGTTCTCCATAAGCGCCTCCATCTCGGCCGATATGGAATCCGACATCAGTTTCATCAGGAAATCCACCTCCTGCTTCGGACGGTCCCAGTTCTCCTCGGAGAACGCATATATTGAAAGGTATTTGACTCCTGCTTCGGACGCTGCCTCAAGACAGGTGCGGACACTTTCCACACCTTTTTTATGTCCGAACACTCGTTCCAGGCCACGTGCTTTGGCCCATCTGCCGTTTCCGTCCATGATGATGGACACGTGAACCGGAATCCTGCTGTCTTTTTCCATTGATTTTTCAATCACCATTGTTCCTGATATCTTCTCCCCAGAAAAGCTTGCTGACTAAGGCTTTCACAAAGCTTGACCTGGAAAGCCGGATACGTTTTAGCGAAAATTGTGCCATAGACACTTTTATCCTCGCGGATGTGCCGACGGTCATTGTCCTGTTGTCCATCGTGAATATTGCAGAGGAATCCCTGGACTTTATGCTGATTTCAATCACTGCCGTTTCCGGCACGACCAAAGGACGGACATTCAGGTTGTGGGGCGCAATCGGAGCTATGATAAGGACTTTGGAGTCCGGGGTGCAGATAGGACCTCCGGCACTGAGAGAATATGCTGTCGAGCCTGAGCTCGTGGCCACTATAAGCCCGTCAGCCCAATATGTAGGCAGTTCCTCCCCGTCCACGCAGACGCTTATCCCGAGGACGGCCGCTCCGCTCCTGTGCACCGTGACCTCGTTCAGTGCATAAGGCCAGAAATCAATCCTGCCGTCCACGTCCGCCCCTGAAATCGAGGCGGAAAGCATGGTCCTGTTCTCAAGACTGTACTCCCCCTTCACGAGAGCCCCGGCAACATCCTCCGGCTTGTTCTCGGACAGGAATCCGAGACGGCCCATATTGACTCCTATGATAGGTATGCCGCTGTCTGCCACGCGCTTGGATGCAGACAGGAACGTTCCGTCCCCGCCAACGCTTATCACAGCCGTTGTTCCGGGACGCAGATCCCCGCGGGATTCTATGTCGTAAAGCACGCAGCCGGCATCTTCCAGACTTTTCCTGAGACGGAGAAGCCGAGGGCTGCCGGACAATGCCTTGTTTTTGATATAAAAGCCGAAAAGCATCTGAAATGTTCTGTTACGCTGATTACAAAAATAGCACTTTCTTTACAATTATTCCACAATAATAGTTATTTTTGTATGTTTCAACTATACGGATATGACACGATTGAGCGTCAACATAAACAAAATCGCCACCCTTCGCAACGCAAGAGGCGGGAACATCCCCGACGTGGAGAAGGCTGCCGTGGACTGCGTAAGGTTCGGGGCTGAAGGAATCACCGTACATCCCCGGCCTGACGAAAGGCATATACGATATTCTGATGCCAGGGCGATCCGCCCGCTTTTGGACGTGGAAATGAACATCGAGGGCAATCCCATTCCGGAATTCATCGCCCTCGTGAAGGAAGTCCTTCCTGACCAGGTCACGCTTGTGCCGGATGCTCCTGATGCCATCACTTCCAATGCCGGATGGGATACAGTGAGCAATGCATCATTCCTCACGGAAATATGCAAAGAGTTCAAGCACTGCGGAATACGCACTTCCATCTTCGTCAATCCGGACCCGGCCATGGTACGCGGGGCCGCATTGTGCGGAGCAGACCGGGTGGAATTGTACACGGCCGGATATGCCGAGGATTACCCGTCCTGCAGGGAGAAGGCCATAGCCCCTTACCTGAAGGCTGCAGAAGCGGCCAGGGAATGCGGGCTCGGGCTCAATGCCGGCCATGACCTGAATCTGGACAATCTCGAATATTTCATCAGGACCATCCCGTGGACCGATGAAGTTTCCATAGGACATGCAATCATCAGCGACGCACTTTACATGGGTCTTGAAAAAACTATAGGCGCATATCTGTCAAAGATTAAAATATTTTAGTAAATTTGCACCTTGATGCGCGGTGCCGTACAATTGCGGCATCATGCATGTAAAACCGAAAAATATTAAAAACAAATAAAAATGAAGAACACACCATTAATTCTCAGCGTCATAGCTCTGGTTGCTGTGGCAGTATTCGGAATCATTTCCCTTACCGGGAACAAATCAGCAGTCAGCGGCGAGGCCGGTGGAGAAGGCGTTGCGGCAGCAGCGGAGAAAGGAGCCATCGTCTATTTCAACCTTGACAGGGTGCTCAACGAGTACGACATGGCCAACGACCTCCGTTCAGTGGTAGAGACCAAGGCTCAGGGCATCTCCGAGGAAGTGAACAGAAGAGGCGCCAAACTCCAGAAAGATGTGAACTCATTCCAGGAGAAGATCAACAAGGGTCTCATAACCCGCTCTGTTGCAGAGGCTCAGGGACAGAAACTCGAAGAGCAGAGGAATGCTTTCAACGAGTACGCCAACCAGAAGAACCAGGAGATTGCCGAGGAGCAGCAGGTTATGATGAACAATATCGGTGACGCGATCAAGACTTTCCTTGACAAATATACCGCAGAGATGCATTATGCGATGGTCATCGCCACCCAGGGCGACATCCTTCCTGCACCTGTAGCTGCTGCAGACAGCTCTCTTGACGTGACCGACGACATTATCACGAGACTCAACGACGAGTACGTGAAGAGCAAGTCCAAGGATTCAGGGAAAAGCTCTGCCGAATAAGAATACATAGTTAAGACGTGAAAATCGCTGTCTTATCCTGTTTTTACCCCTATCGGGGTGGTATTGCCCAGTTCAACGCAAATCTGTATTTTGAACTGGGCAAATCCGATATTGTACGCGCATTCAATTTCACCAGGCAGTATCCGGACATCCTTTTCCCGGGGAAGACCCAGTACGTCACACCTGACGACGAGGCAATGCCGGTGGACAGCACCGCGACATTGGACACAGCCAATCCGGTATCCTGGGCAAGGACAGCGAAAATGATACGCGAATGGCAGCCGGACCTGCTGATAATGAGATATTGGATGTCGTGGTTCGCCCCGTCTCTCGGTTACGTGGCACGGCACGTAGGGAAGCATTGCAAGGTCATTGGCATCCTCGACAACGTTGTGCCCCATGAGCCGCGTTTCTTCGACACGCCATTCACGAAATATTTCCTCGGGGGCTGCGACGGTTTCGTCACAATGTGCGATTCGGTGACGTCTGACCTGCTCAGGCTGAAACCGGATGCGAGATACATCATGCGCAACCATCCCCTGTATTCACATTTCGGGGAAAAGTTGCCTCGGGAAGAAGCGGAGAGACGTCTCGGACTGGCTCCGGGGAAGCGGAACATATTGTTTTTCGGGCTGATACGGCATTATAAGGGCCTTGACATATTGCTGGAAGCATTTTCCGGACTCGGGGAGGAATACCAGCTGATCATAGCCGGAGAGCCTTACGGGTCGTTCGAACCGTACAGCAAGATAATCGAGGGAATCGCGGGAAAAGACCGCATACACGTTTTCCCTTCTTATATAAAGGATTCACAGGTGAAAGACTATTTTTCCGCAGCCGACGTCACCGTCCTGCCATACAGGTCAGCCACCCAGAGCGGCATCAGCTCGGTATCCTATCATTTTGAAGTCCCGATGATTGTCACGGATACAGGAGGCCTGAAACAGACCATCGGAGAGACAGGCACGGGTATTGTTGCAGGGAATGCGACGCCTGAATGCATCAGGACTGAAATCGAGAAATACTTCGGTTGTCCCGAAACCGCCGCAAGATGCATCGGAAACATACGCAAGGAAAAACAGAGGTTGTCCTGGGAGGCATTCTGCAGGAGCCTGACTGATTTTGCGGGTACTTTGTAAAGGAAAAAACATGAAAGTGAAAATGAAAATCCATATGATTCTGCCTTCCGCACTGGTTGCGGCATGTCTGTGGTGCGGGGAAAACATCTCCACCGCGCAGAATTACACACAGGAGCCTGTGACGATATCGTCCGAGAGGATCAGGGGCGCCGACGGAAAAATCTACTATTGCCACAAAGTCCTCGACCACCAGACACTCTATTCAGTGGCAAAGGTCTATGGCGTCAGCATTGACGACATCTGCAAGGCGAACCCGGACCAGGACCTGAAGGCGCAGGGACTGAAGAAAGACGCATTCATATATATCCCGTATGTCCAGAAGGAGCCGGAGAAGGCCCAGGAGAAGAAAGAGCCTGAACAGCAGGAAGTCAGACAGCCGGAGGTGAAGCAGCCGGAGACAGTCACCGGAAAGGTGGAGGAGGCCACGGCCGAGCCGAAAAAAGCAAAAAAAGGAGAGGACTATTTCGTACACGTGACAAGATGGTACGAAGATCTCGATGACATAGCCTACAAATATTCCGTGCCGGCGGACGTCCTGATGAAATACAACGGGCTTTCTTCCCGCAAGTTGAAGAACAGGCAGAAGATAAAGGTTCCAGTAAACTATCAGGCCGAAGAGACCCCGTCTTCCGTTCCTGCGACAGAGCCCGGAACAGTTGAAGATGAGGGAAATGCCGAAGCGGAAGAGCAGGAGACTGAAAGCGCCGGTGAACCGGAAGAAGAAAGCGTGCATGCCGGAAGGGATGCAAAGGCCAATGTCAATGCCCTTCTCATGCTTCCTTTCGGCGCAAGCGCCAAGCCCAACGAAAATAGTTTTGACTTCTACTGCGGGGCTCTTCTCGCCGTGGAGAAACTCAAAGAGCAGGGAGTGGACATCGACCTGAGCGTATATGACGTATCATCCGGCCTGCCGATCACAGCAGAAAGGCTCGCAGCGAGCGACATGGCCATCGGGCCGGTAAACAGGGAGCAGATTGCCAGAGTACTGGAACTTGCTCCGGAAAGCACGGCAGTGATATCTCCTCTTGATCCGAAGAGCGCAGACCTCGTCACCGGACATCCGAACATGATTCAGGCGCCGGCAACCCTTCAGGAGCAGTATCAGGACCTCATCAACTGGCTTGGCTCGGAATATAGAAACGAAGACAAAATCTTCATAATCAGTGAAAAAGGCGCAAAGCCGACTTCCTCTTCCGCACTTCTGGCAAGAATTATCCACGATTCTTCCCTGAACGTTTCCGAATACAGCTACAATATTCTCGAAGGAAGGGAGGCGGTGAACCGCATGGAGTCAATGATGAGCAAATCAGGAGCCAACAGGGTCATCATCAATTCCGAGAGCGAGGCATTCGTGAATGATGCCGTGAGGAATCTTGCAACCCTGCTGTACAGGAAAATCAATGTAGTATTGTACAGCCCGTCAAAAATACGTTCATTCGAGACCATTGACGCGGAGAATCTGCACAACCTCAACACGAGAATCTCCACATCCTACTACGTCGACTACAACAACAGGGGCACCGTTGACTTCCTGATGAAATACAGGGCTCTGTACGGCACCGAGCCGACACAGTTCGCATTCCAGGGATATGACCTCACATATTATTTCATCAGGAGGAAATCATACTTCGGGAAAAACTGGCTGAAACAGCTCGGCAACTGCCCTCTTGACAGCATGTTGCAGACCGACCTGCAGTTCAGGAGAAACGGAGACGACGGATATACCAACAAAGGAGTCAGACGGATTATATACAAGCCGGACTACGTTATCACCATCGCAGACTGAGAATGCCTGTCCGGCAGGACCGGGACTGTTCAGACACCGAGGAGCGCTTCCGCATTTGCGAGCGCTTCTTTTGTTATTGTGGAACCGCTGAGAAGACGGGCAATCTCGGACACTCTCTCCTCCCCGGAAATCTTTCTTATGGAAGTCCGGACATTGTCCCCGTCATATTCCTTGGTCACGATATAATGGGCATCCCCCTTGGCAGCCACCTGTGGGAGATGGGTTATGGCAAACACCTGCATATAAGCCCCCATGTCACAGATCATGGAGCCCATCTTGTCAGCCACGCTTCCTGACACGCCGGTGTCTATCTCATCGAACACCATGGCCGGCATATTGGTGTATCTCGCCATCATGGCCTTGAGGCAAAGCATTATCCTCGACATTTCTCCGCCGGATGCACATTTGGCCACATCGACAGGAGCCTGCCCGGTGGACGAGAATACGAAAAGAATGGAATCGCAGCCGTCAGGACCTGCCTCAACTCTGTCGAGACGCACATCGAATACCGCCCTGTCCAGTTCCAAAGAACGTATGGAATCACATATCTCCCCTGCGAACCTTGCCACGGCAGACGCCCTGACATTGTGAAGAGCCCCGGCCGCTTCAAGATGCGCACCGGATGCTGCCTCAATCTCACGCGCAAGGGCTGCCTTTCTTTCCTCGAGCGCACCAGTATCCGCCAAAGTTCCTGACAATGAATCCCTGATGGAAATCAATTCCGCTACGGACGTGCAGGAGAACTTCTGCATGAGGCTGTAAAGCATGGAGAGCCTTTCCTCCACCTGATGCAGGCGGTCATCCGAAATTTCCACGGATTCCTCCAATGAGATCACCTCGGAGAGCACATCATCAAGCTCCAGCCTGGCCGACTCGATACGGGCGGAAAGCCCGGAGGCCTTTCCAATATATGAAGATATCCTGTCAAGCAGTTTTGATGACTCCTTCAGTCCGGCATCCACCGACATGCGGTCATTTCCGGAATCGGCCACACCGAAAAGATCCTCCACCCTGCACAGGCATGACTTGATTTCCTCCGCATTGGCCAGCTGCTTCTGCTCTGCTTCAAGTTCCTCAAGTTCCCCGTCACGAAGAGATGCAGAATCAAGCTGGTCGAACCGGGACTGATTGTAGTCCTGTTCCCTGTTCATCCATGCAAGACGGTCACATATTTCCGAATACTCTTTCTTCAGGGAGGAAAGATGGTTCCACGCACTTCTGCATGCCTCCAGTTCAGCGGATGCAGATGCGAAATGGTCCAGCATTGACATCTGGAAGGCCCTGTCCCTGAGGAGCATGGTCTCATGCTGGGAATGGATGTCCACAAGCATTGAGGCCAGTTCTGAAAGCAATTTCACAGGAGCCGGCTCGTCATTGATGAAAGAGCGCGACCTGCCGCTCCGGCTGAGAACACGCCTTATGACAAGACTGCCCTCCCCTGCACCGGCAACCGGCTCGATATCATATTCTGACAGCAGCGAAGAAATCCTGCCGTCATCATCCCTGAACGTAAATTCCGCCTCGACCACACAATTGTCCCCGGCAGGACCGATTGCAGTTGAATCGGCACGCGCACCAAGTGCGAGGGACAATGCACCGAGAATGATGGACTTTCCGGCACCCGTCTGGCCGGTAATAATGACGAGACCCGCCGGGAATTCAATGTCCAGCGAGTCTATCAATACGTAATTCCTTATATTCAGGGACCTGAGCATACTGACTATTCTTCCTTGCGGCGTCTGTCGGCAGCAGGAACCTCGGCGGCATCCTCTCCGTCATGGCGGGCCATCCTGTATGACAGCTCATCCGCCTGGAATTCGGATACGGCAACAAGCACAGGCTTAGGCTGCCTCTCGTAATATTTGGAGATTTCTATCTGCTCCCTGTTCTCGAACACCTCGTCCATGGAATCACGGTCATTCTTGAAGTCTTCGAGCTTCTTGTTAAGTTCTTTCTTCTCGGCCAGCGCAATCTGGTTGGCCCTCTTGTACAGAATCACGACTGTTTCATAGATATTGCCCGTCGGCTCTGCGAGGAACTTGATATCTCTGGTCACCGTGTTCTGCGGCACTGATTTCTTATCCATATTTTATCCCTTTTTCTTATATATACTCCACACCCCGGAACCGGGTTTCAAAATTTTCACTACTCTGTCTCCGGCTTTCCGGCATCCTGTTTTTTCGCCTTCTGCTTCTTAGCAGTCTTCGACTCCTCCTTCAGGGAGATCTTCCTGTCACGCTCGAAATCCCTCTCCTTTGCCAGCAGTTCCTCCTCGGTCCCGGCATATTTGCCGAGAGCCTTCTGCGCCTTGGCATACAGGAACTTGAGCTCCTTGGTATAATCCGACACCGGAATCTCACCTATGAAATTCAGATAATCGTCCACGAAAACCATGTATCTCTCACGCTGCTTTGCCGGGACGCTCATCTGCGCGTACTTGTAGGAAGACTTGGCGATGTAATAGAGGATATCTTCACGGTAGATATTGTCCGCATTGTCCTTCAGGATGTTGCGGAAAGCTACCCTCGACGCCTTGTAGTCCTCCATGTTGTAATAAAGCCTTGCTCCCTCATATGCCTTCCGGTCAAGACGCTCGCTGAGGTCATTGATCATCTCGAGACACTCGGACGCATGAGGATTCGCATTGCCGTAGTCCTTCACGTATTCATTGATAGCGCTGATGGCAAGCCTCGTCGGATTCTGGTCGAGCTCGTATCTGTATGTGGACCTGTAAAGGCAGTCCAGACGGAGGAAACGTGCATCCTCGGTGAACGGACTTCTCGGATACGTGGAAATGAATTTGCTGAAATTGGCCTCCGCCGTGATGAAATCCTTGAATTTATAATTGCTCAGGCCCCAGTAATACTGCACCGTATCATCCTTGCTCGTCCCCTCGGTCAGCACGGACATCGACTCGAAAAGGCCGGCCGCCTTCTGGTATTTCCCTTCATTGAAATAGTCGAAAGCCGCCTTGTATTTGGTATCCACATCGTTGCTCGACAGGAGGGCGTCATACTGTGATTTGCAGGATGCCAGCGAAAGGACTGCTGCCCCGCACCATAACAATTTTCTTAAACCGTTCATTTTCATTTGGTTACATTTTCTTTCAAGAATCTCTCGACATCTAACGCTGCCCTGCATCCCGAAGCCGCCGCGGTCACTGCCTGCCTGTAGTCCGGATCCTGCACGTCTCCGGCAGCGAAAACCCCTTCCACATTGGTCCTTGAAGACTTGGCTTCAGTGATTATATAGCCGTTGTCATCGGTATTGACCCACTGGCGGAACAGGTCGGAATTCGGGTGATGGCCGATGCCGAGAAAAAATCCGTCCACCTTGATATCAAAAACCTTACCATCTTTTCTCAGGATACGCACTCCGGTCACTCCGGCATCGTCTCCGAGAACCTCCTGGGTATTGCAATTCCAGAGAACTTCGATGTTCGGAGTGGCAGCGACCCTCTCCTGCATGGCTTTGGAAGCCCGGAACACATCCCTGCGGACAATCATGTATACCTTGCTGCAAAGCTGGGCCAGATAGGTAGCCTCCTCGCATGCCGTATCGCCTCCGCCCACGACGGCAACGACTTTCTTCCTGTAGAAAAACCCGTCACAGGTGGCGCAGGCAGAAACCCCGAGCCCCCTGTACTTCTGCTCGGAAGGAAGTCCGAGATATTTCGCGGTCGCGCCTGTGGCTATCACCACGGTCTCGGCGGTTATCTCATTGCCGGAATCGTCCTTCAGCACGAACGGACGCACTGAAAGATCCGCCTCCGCTATCCTGCCGGACCTGATATCGGCACCGAACCTTGCGGCCTGGGCCTTCATGGAAGCCATCAACTGATTGGCATCCACCCCGTTCTCGAATCCGGGATAATTCTCAATCTCGGTCGTCGTGGTAAGCTGTCCGCCAGGTTCCATTCCTTCGTAAAGCACCGGAACAATCCCGGCACGTCCTGTATATATGGCCGCTGTGTATCCCGCAGGGCCCGAGCCTATGATGAGGCATTTGGTATGCAGTCCCATAAAAAACAATGTTTGGCTTGCAAATATAATGAAATATTGCTAAACTTGCGGAAATGTCGTTGAACTAATGAACAATCCTATACATAAAGCCCCTTCGGTAGAAGAACTGAAGACGATTCTCAAGAGACACAATCTGAAGGCAACCCGCCAGAGGCTTGCCGTGCACCGTGCCATCCTCAAGCTGGGACATGCTTCTGCCGACATGATAGCGGCCGAGATACAGAATGAGATCGAGAACGGAAGCACGACCAAAGTGACTGATGCATCAGTGTACAACATTCTGACGCAGATGGCCAACATCGGCATTTACAGCAGGAGGCTGAGCTCGAACAACAAAATGTATTTCGACGTGAACGCATTCAGCCACATACATCTTTACGACTCGGCCAACAACACTTTCAGGGATATATTCGATGACGACCTCATGGAAATCATCCGCACGAAGCTCGGAAAGAAAAGATTCAAGGGCTACCGTGTGGAGGACATCGACATCCAGATTGTCTGCAGGCCGAGCAAGGATACTTCAAGACCGGTGCGCAGACGCACATTATAATTTCCCTCCATCAAGCCCCGGAATATGAAAAAACTTCTTGCCCTCTTCCTTGCTGTTTCAGCCCTGGTTTTCATTGGCAGGGCAATGACCTCATGCAGCAAGGATGAAATAATCATGCAGAACTGCACCACGATGGGAACATTGCTCGGCGAAGGCCGGATATGCACGGACGAGAATCTCATCTACAATATCGTTTCCGGCGAGACAGGAGCCGGCATCGAACCCGGGACCAGAATAATGATAACATGCGACGTACTGAGGAACTCGCAGGGCTCCACCGATGAATTCGACGTCAGGGCGGACAGAATCGAGATACCTCTTTCGGGAACTCCGGGCCTGCTTTCATCCTTCGACTCATCCACATGCACCGATGCCATCGGAGTGACAGACGCCTGGCTCTCAGGAGGTTACCTGAACCTGTATTGCGTATGGATCGGACGCAGGAACTCCTCCACCGCACACAGGACGGAACTTCTGTACGATGACGTCAGGGAGGACAGGGACACAGCGGCTTTCGTGCTTGTCCATGACGGAATGGGAGAAGGCTTCCATGAGAATACGGAGAACGCCTCCGACCTGACTCCAATATATAAGATAGCCACATTCCCTGTACAGAATCTCATCCATGACGGAAACGTGGCTGTCAAACTTACTTTCACCTGGCACGTGACTGACGGACAGTATATCTATCCCCAGACAGAGAGCCGGAGCATGATTTATTCCTTGCCTTCCTCCGGAACCGGAGCGGCATCTTCAGAGCCTTCGACAAAGGCGATTATCTCTCCCTTGACGACCTTGCTGCCCTGAGCGGCAGTGACTGCAACGACTCTTCCGTCCACTGCAGGAACCACCTCCTCCATACCGTAATATGTCTGGACATATCCCATTGCGCAGCCGGCTTTCACTTCTGTTCCGGCCACTGGAGCCGTGGAATCGTCATCCACATCCACCTGCCAGAGCATCTGTCCTTTGGCAGGGGCCTGTACAGGAACGGCATGAGGATATTTCGAAGCATATTCCTCGACATTGAACTTAGGCATTTCCACGACAGGACGCACCACGTTTATCGGGGCACCGGCCTTGGCCCTGAGTTCCTCGAGCTCGGCATTGAAACGCTCCTTGGCGACTCCTGACTTGTAATCCCTGTACTGGCGCTCGTGCATTGCAAACTCGAAGAGTTCCTCCTGGTCCTGTCCCTCGTCCCAGCCTTCTTCCTTCATCATCTGACGGAACTTAGGCAGCTCGTCCGGGAACATGTCCTGCGGATTGCCGGTATAGAATTCCATTCCCTTCTCTTTCGCAAGGTCCACGACCTCCGGAGCAAGTTCTCCAGGAAGCTGGCCCATGCGGCCCAGAATCATGTTCCATGTGTCCTTGTCGATGGTGGTCCATCTGGCCTTTCCGTTCAGGACATTCATGAGATTCATGAGGGAAGTGTTCTTTACATACTGGCTGAACGGGGTCACGAGAGGAGGATAGCCGAGTCTCGGCCATACGTACTGCACCTCGTCGAAAAGCTTGACCATCAATGCGTCAAGGCTGATTTCAGGACGTCCGTGAGCTCTCTGGCCCGCATTGATTGCGCCCTGGAAACCTTTCAGGTCGGCCATCATGGAGCCCATCATTCCGCCCGGCAGGCCGCAGCCCACGAGGAGGGATGACATCAGGCGGTTGGAAGGATTGATCCAGTAGCCGAGGAAATCGTCCATGAATTTCTGGGTGAGCCTGCGGACCTCCATGTAGGCGTCCATGTTCAGGTCCTTTACCTTGAACCCGTCGGCCCTCATCATTTCCCTGATGGTAATCACGTCAGGATGCACTTTTCCCCATGAGAGCGGCTCGACTGCAACATCGAGATAATCCGCCCCGGCCCTTGCCACCTCAAGCATTGATGCGGCTGAGAATCCAGGCCCGGTGTGCCCATGATACTGGACGATGAGATGAGGATATTTCTTCTTGATTTCGAAAGTGAGCTGTGCGAGGAATGTAGGCCTGCCGACACCGGCCATGTCCTTGAGGCAAATCTCGTCGCAACCGTATTCAACCACCTTGTCCACGATGCCCATGTAATATTCCACCGTATGGACCGGAGAATGGGTTATGGAAAGGGCCACCTGGGAAATCATGCCGGCTTTCTTGGCGTATTCCACCGAAAGTTTCAGATTCCTGTGGTCGTTCAGTCCGCAGAAAGAACGGGCGATGTCCGTGCCCTGTGCTTTCTTGACCTTGAACATGAGCTCCCTCACATCTGCGGGAACAGGGTTCATCCTGAGTGCGTTAAGTCCTCTTTCAAGCATGTGTGTCTGGATGCCGGCCTTGTGGAACGGAGCCGTCCACCTGCGCACGGCCACATTCGGATTCTCTCCGAACAGGAGGTTCACCTGCTCGAAGGCACCTCCATTGGTCTCGACACGGTCGAAACATCCCATGTCGATAATGGCCGGAGCCACTTCTTCCAGCTGGTCAACCCTCGGGACATATTTGCCCGAAGACTGCCACATATCCCTGTAAACCAGGGAGAATTTTATTTCTCTTGCCATATAATTATTTGTTTATCAACCCTGTCCGCTGGCAGGCCATGATACGGCTTTGCCGGATATGCTGTTCCTCAACAGACATGGCATACCCGGCAAAGTTAAAAATTCCGTAAGAAAATCACAACACTACTTGGCAGTTCCGTATCCCGGATTCTGGTCCTTGTCCGGATCCATTGCCGGATTGGTATTGATTTCCTTGGCAGGGAAAGGCCACAGCCTGTCCTTCGCATCGTCATATTTCATGTCCACGTCGAACTTGCGGAGATTGAACTTGGATGATCCCGGCCATACAGAATCTTCGCTGTAAGTCACGGACCAGTTCCGGTCGATTATCGGTTTCGCAGTGGAAATGTAGTTCTTCGGAGCAGATGAAGTGGAATATCCCATGCACCACTGAGGCCCGTTGACAGCCACGGAAGCGACAGACTTCTTGTTGTTCAAAACTCCGTTCTCATAGCAGAGACCGCCGTCCTGGGCCCACCTGCGGATGTCGAACCAGCGGAATCCCTCTCCGGCAAGCTCCACCTTGCGCTCATACCTGAGTGCGCTGCGCAGCCCCTCACGGTCTGACACCTTGAGTTCCGGCATGTTCACTCTCGCGCGAAGTTCATCGAGATCCCTCTTGGCACGGGCAAGGTCACCCGACTCGGACTCGATATTGGCCTCTGCATCAATGAGAAGCAATTCGGCATATCTGATGACTCCGGTATTCAGCTGGTCCTGGCGCTCCGAGAGCGATCCGTCGAGGACATAGGTAATGTCATAGAACTTCCTGCAGTAGAATCCGCCCGGTCCTTTGGTATTGTTGGCTCCGTACTCGTATTTGTTCACCTTCGGGGAAGCGTCCGAGTTCAGGATCATGGTAGGCTTTCCGTCAGCGGACATGGAATTGTAGTTGGCCACGGAAGCCACGGTGCAGTCCATCTCATACTGCACGCCCATTGCACGGGTTCCCGGGAGGCAGGCAGTCATCGCGAGACGCGGGTCCCTGTTGCGCCAAGGGTCGGCAGGATTGTAGAGAGGAGACTCGGTGACAGGCAGTCCGTCGGTACACTGATAGGTATCCACGAGAGCAAGCGTAGGGCCGAACCAGCTGCAGCCTCCAAGCACACGGGGAGCGGTGTAATATATGGTCTGCATCAGGTCGGAAGACACCAGTTTGCTCCTCTGGATGGCCCAGAGCCACTCGCGGCTGGTCTCGCCTGCGAATCCGAAAAGATTGGTAATGTCGATTTCGCCCTGGTCATGAGGAATGTAAGCCTCCTCAGGAAGATTGAGTTTCTCAAGGGAATAAACGCCTTCACACAGACTCATGGCCTTCGCTGCAGCCTCTTTCGCAAGGTCCACATAGCCCCAGTTCAGGGCAATCCTCGCTTTTAGGGCGTATGCTCCGGCACGTCCGATACGGGTCGTTCCCCATTTTCCGGAATCCCATGCCACCGGCAGATATGAGAGGTTCTCATCGGTAAGATCCTCGTACAGGAGCCTGTCGGCGCATTCCTTCAGGGTATTCCTCGGATAGGCGTTGTCCACCAGATTCAGGGAATGGTCGATGAACGGGATTCCGCCATAGAACTGCATCGCCTGGTCATATTGCTGGGCCCTGATACAGAGGAGCTCCGCACGGAACTGGCCGATGACTTCGTCGCTGCAGACGCCCTTGAGATTGTCGAGCTTGTCGAGAACCTGATGGCAGCGTCCGGCCACCTTGTAAACTGCACGGTATTCCTTCTCCACGAGGTCATGGTCAGAAGTCAGGGACGAGTTCAGCTGAAGCTGGAAATTCTTGGCACCGGCCCTGTAGGAAAAGATGTCGGTGGCACAATCTTCATTGTTGTACGGGAAATAGCAGTTCTGGGCCGTCATGTTGCCCATTCCCTTGTAAGCGGCCAAAGTACCGGCCAGGGCCTCGGACTCGCTGGCAGGGAACGTTCCGGAAGAAGGACCGTTCAGCGGGAATCTGTCGAGTGAGCAGCTGCCCAGCACGAGGGCGCAGGCCAATATCGTTGTGATATGTTTATTTGTCATAATTCTGTCCTCCATCATTAGAATTTGATATCAATTCCGAAAGTGAATGTCCTCACCTGAGGATAATTGTAGGCTACGGCACCGAGGCTCACTCCGTCATCGCTTCCCGAATATGCGAGCTCAGGGTCATATCCCTGATAGAAATTGGTGAAAGTGAAGAGGTTGGTGGCGTTGCCGAAGATGGTCAGGTTCTGGACATGGAGCTTCTTGACGGCTTTTTTCGGAAGAGTGTAGCTGAGCTGGAGGTTCTTCAGACGGCAGTATGCTGCGCTTGACTGCCAGAATGAAGAAGTCTTGTAGGAAATGTCGCTGGTCTTGGTGAGACGAGGATATTTCGCTGTAGCCCAAGTGCTTTCGTCTGCAGGATTGAACCTGTCAAGGAACTCGGAACGATAGGTTCCTCCCTGATATCCAGGATAGATGTAATAGGTATTGAGAAGGCAGTCAGCCTTGCCCACTCCCTGGAAGAACGCGCTGAGGTTCAGGCCTTTCCACCCGAAACTGAGGGTCACTCCATAAGTGTATCTCGGAATGGTGCTGCCGATGATGGTCATGTCGTTCTCGTCCACCTTGCCGTCCGGGATGTCATTTCCGTTCTCATCCTTGGCTCCGGCGATGTCGGCATAATGCAGGTCGCCCGGCTGCACCAATGTTCCGTACTGCGGACAATTCAGGTTAATCTCGTCAGCCTCTTCCTGTGAACGGATGATACCGAGGGACTTGAGTCCGTAAATAGAGTTGACCTCGTGACCTTCCATGTTCCTGATGAGGCCGCTGGAATACTCTAAATACGTGCCCTTCATGTCCAGAATCTTGTTATAGACGTCAGAGATGTTGAAGTCCACTCCCCAGTCGAAGTCGCCCTTGCCGTCGTGATAGCCCACCGAGAACTCCCATCCGGCATTGCGGACTGTTCCGGCATTCTGGTATGGGGCATTGAGACCTATGGAACTCGGGATGCCGAGCTGCATGAGGATGTCCTCGGTCTTCTTGTAATATACGTCTGCCGTGATATTCAGCTTGTTCCACAGGGCAATGTCGAAGCCGACGTCATACATTGTGGAAGTCTCCCATGTGATGTCTTCGTTCGCGAGGGTAGTCAGGGTGGCTATAGGAGCAGTGCTGCCGCCTCCGAGGGAAATTGCTGAATCAATAACCAGTTCACTGACGAACGGATAATAGCTGGAGCTGATGTTCTGGTTTCCGAGCTGTCCGTAGGAAGCCCTGATCTTGGCCTCGGAAAGGACGTTCTTCACGTTCTGCATCCAAGGTTCCTCCGTAAGTCTCCATGCAGCAGAGAAAGAAGGGAAGATACCCCACCTGTTGCTCTTGGCAAACCTCGACGAACCGTCGAAACGGATGTTGGCCTCGACGAGATAACGCTCCTTGAAATTGTAATTGATTCTACCGAAATAGGAGAGGAGTGCCCACTGGTATCTTGCACCGCCGTTCTTGCGGTATTCATTGAACTCGCCGGCGTCGATGGTCTCGTACTCCGGGAATGAATAGCCCTGGCGGTATGCGCTGAGGGTCTTCTGGCTGAACGTCTCCTTGGATGCTCCGATGAGCACGCGGAGGTCATGTTTGTTCTTCCAGTTCTTGTGGGCGTTTATTGTAGCCTGATAGTTCTCGTAATAGCTTCTGTTGCAGGACTCCGTGAGGGAGGCGTATGCAGTGTTGGAAGTGAGGGAAGGTGTGCCGAACGGGTCTGAGGCGAACTCCAGAATCTTCTCGAAGGTGTGGCCTTCACTCATCACGAAACGCGGTGCTGCCATGCCTTCGATGGTGAGCCATTCCCAAGGCTTGTAGCTGAGAGTCATCGCACCGTTCACCCTGTAGGTGTCGTTCTTGACGGTTCCGCCCTCGCCGTTGAGAGCCGCGAGAATATTCACCGAACCTCCCTGCATGGCTGCGTAATAGCCTGTGCTGTACTGGGTCAGGATGAGAGGGTCACGGGTGTTCATGTAGTTGAATATTGTATTCTGCTGCTTCACGCGGTTCCTCTGCCCGTAGACCACGGAAAGGTCCAGCTTCATGGAAAGCTTGTCTGATATCTCCACATCCATGTTGTTCCTGAGATTGAAGCGCTGGTAGTCCGTAGCCTTGATGATACCGTTCTGCTTCAGGTAGCCGAGTGAGGTGTTCACCCTGATTCTGTCACCGGATGCGGTGAGATTCAGATTGTGGTTGTGGGTGAATCCGTTGCCTTTCAGGATGGCGTCCTTCCAGTTGGTTATAGGATATGAATCCGGGTCAATCTTGTGGTTGGCGAGGTAATTGGCAATGTACTCGTCAGTATAGATGGATTCCTTGCCGTCGTTCTCCGATTCCTCCTTGTTCAATATCATATAGTCCACCGGCCCGACCGTATCAGGCAGCCTGGTAGGTTCCTGCCAGCCGACATACCCGCGGTAGGAGACACTGCGCTGTCCCTTGGTACCGCGCTTGGTGGTGACGAGGATGACACCGTTTGCCGCACGGGAACCGTAGATGGAGGACGACGCAGCATCCTTCAGGACGGATATCTTGTCAATCTGGGTGGCATCCACGGCGTCGAGGCTGCCCTCAACACCGTCAATGAGGACGAGAGGGGCCGCGCTGGAACCGCCGAAGGTACCGATACCCCTGACCCTGATCATTCCTCCGTCAGCTCCCGGGGCTCCGGACTGTGTGGTGACTGTAACACCGGCAGCAATACCCTGGAGGGCCGATGAAGATGAAACCACAGGCTTGTTCTTCAACGCCTCGGAAGATATGGATGACACGGCACCTGTCAGGTTGACCTTTTTCTGGACGTCGTAGCCGACCACGACAATCTCGTCGAGGAGATTCTCGTCGGCAGTGAGGGTCACCGTATAATATGCGGCTTCAGTGACTTTCACAGTCTCGGTATTGAGACCGAGGAAAGAGATTTCCAGAATGTCTCCCGGCTTGGCATTGAGCACGAATGTTCCGTCGGCTCCTGTGGTCGTACCGGTATTGGTGCCCTTGATGACCACGCCTGCGCCCGGCAAAGGACCTTCCGGATCGAGCACTTTTCCCCTGATCTGGGACTGGGCCGCCATTGTTACGGCTGACAGCAGCATCCCGATCGATAATAACAGTTTGTATGCAGATTTCATGATATACATGTTCGGTTTAATGTTAGACTATTTGCCGGTGACGGTGATTCCGTGGCAGAAGCAGCGGCTGTTGGCAATGCCGGCGTTGCCCTTGTACGGATATACGCTGATTTTCGTGTCGGATGTAGCTTCCTCCACCACTATCCTGATGGTGCTTATCGGTTTGTTCAGATCGGCATTTGCCACCTGAGGGCATACCTCGGCATCGGCCAGGAATTCATTGGCTGAATTAATCTTGGCGGTTCCGTCCACCTCCGAAGGTGAAACATGCGTGAAATATGTTGCCGATACAAGACGTCCTCCACCTGTCGTGGAAATGGCAACAGGGTCGGTCCCGGCACCGAGACGTGAAAGGACAACCTCGACCACTACCGTAGAAGGAGATGCCAGGGCCTTGAGTGCAGGAGTGGTGAGCCTGGTCTCGATGTAAGTCTTGTCACTCTTTCCGATTCTGACGGCAAGAGCCTGTTCATAGCACCTGAAATATTCCCAGCCTTCCAGATCCCTGTTTTTAAGGTAGGAAGCTCCCGGGATGACACCTTCCACATCGTCTCCGCCTGAAGACTTGAGCATCAGGGTGCCGCCGTCGGTATATGCCGCCTTGCCAGGAACACATGCCTCCGTGCCTTCAATCACTGAAGGGTCATTGTCCGGATAACCAGGGCCAGCAGCGCCTGCCTTGTCAGCTGCCCAGTAATATCCTCCGGCAACCAAAAAGTCGAAATTCTCCCTGAACACTACTTTGGAGTCAGTCTCCACGATGTCGAGCCTGTAGCGCGGTATTCCGTCCTCATTCGAGAAATCTGCCCTGACCTTCACGCGGGCATCCCCGTTCATATTGGTCCAGAACGGATTGCCTTCGAGTGTCATCTGGCCGACGGACTTGTAGAGATACTTGACGTATGTGGAATATTTGAACACCGATACAGGGGCTGCAGTATTGGACTGGGTGTCGAGCCTGCCCACTCCGCCGTTGCCGCTGTATGAAACATATCCGTACTCCTCGCCGTTGCAGGAAATGGTGAAGGATGCCTTTGCAGGAAGATTGACCTCACCTTCATAAACGGCGACGTCAGGGTCGGCCTGTCCGAGCACCTGGAGCTGGCCTCCGCACATCACGCCCACAACAGTGGAAGTATAGACATTGGCCGTGACGACTTTGCCCGGCCGGCCGAGTTTGTCATACGGCAGGGCGGCCACGAGGAAATCCTGCTTCTTTGCATGCTCCTCTGTGACGTCCACAGCGGCCTGCGATGTCAGGACACCGTCTCCTCCCTGTGCAAGCAGTTCGTAGAGACTGGTTTCGTCATATTTTACCGTAGCCGGATCGCTTGTGGCAATGTACCTGAAGCTCGCCGTGCTGGAGTTCGGCACGATTGAATATGTGTAAATGAACGGAGCCTTCTCCCCGGTGCAGTCAGCTTTGACTGTGAGTCCTGTCGTGCCGGTCTTGAAAGTGCCGAATGAAGGAGCAGACACAATCACACCCTTCTCATTCACAGCGACATATCCCACAAGATATGAGGTGGCAGGGTCGAGATTGCCGAAAGTTTCGGAGAACGGTGACGGATAGGACTTCCCGTTGGCCTTTATCCACTCGAGGCCTGCGATGGCATCGGATCCGACATGGTCGAAGGTGCCGTCCTCGACAGGGCCTGCGAAAATGTAGGAAGAAACTTCCTGTGTAGGGGTGAGTGTCAGCGTGGCATCGCACGCGGAGACTTCACTGACATCCATCTTGACAGCGGTATTGATATCCGTGTCGTTGATGGTGTAGTCATTCACACAGGACGTGGCAAACAGACCGAGAATGGCCGCCGCCATAGACAATGATGAATGCTTCAGTGTCATTGGATTGAATTTTAAGTTGAATAATATTTTGGTTATTATATTTTTCAATACTTCGTTAAAAATTTAACAATTATATAAATTTCAATTACTTACAACAACA
>JBJEBJ010000041.1:0-12571 GCA_051869955.1 Candidatus Cryptobacteroides sp. | reverse complement strand
GATCTGCTCGGAAAGATACTGAAAGAAATCAGGAGGATGGAGAGGGAGATCGACGAGGCTGGCAAATTGCTGACAGACAGAGAGAAAGGAGACCTCGACATCATCACCAAGATGTATCGCCAGCAGAAGAATCACTTCCGGAGCAAGGATTGTCGCGAGAGCATAAAGGACAGGATAGTGAGCATCAACAAGCCATATGTGAGGCCAATCGTGAGAGGCAAGGAGGTGAAGAGTGTGGAGTTCGGTGCCAAGGTGAACAATATATTGGTTGACGGGATCTCGTTCATTGAGAAGCTGTCATTCAACGCATTCAACGAGGGGACGCGTCTGGTTCACTGCCTTAAGATGCACAAGAGACTGTTCGGGGTTGAAGCGAAGAAGGTTGGAGGAGATACAGGCTATGCCGGAACAGAGAACAGGGACTACTGCAAGGCAAATGGGATACAGACGTCGTTCGTGAAAAGAGGCCGTCCATTCTCGGAGGAGAAAAAGGAGAAGGACCTTGTCCGCCGGGAACTCGCCAGAGTGAGGGCGACAGCGATGGAGGGATCGTTCGGTACGCAGAAAGAGCATTATGACTTGAAGCGAGTCAAGGCTAGAACGAAACAGACAGAAATCCTGTATATTTTCTTCGGCATCCATACGGCGAACGTGGTGCAGTTGGCGAAAAGGATAGAGCAACGGGCTTTGTTGGAAGCTGCCTAGGGCGAAAACACGCAAATGAAGTTGTGCTTTGCTGGGATTGCTATATCCTGGTGTATGAGAATAGACGAAAAATCCGGCCGAAGAGGCCGGTTAAAGATATAAAAAGCTAAATTTAATGAGTCGAATGCAGGTGATTGACGGGAGCTGTCGCTGCTTCGCTTAGGTTGAAAACATTAAACGACAGTCCCTATTTATTGTGCGGACTATCCGATGTCATTGACGGCGCGATTGCCCGAAGGACGGGCACCGCAAGCCGTCTTGGGGAACGGCTGGACACGATTGCCGACATAGTATTCGTTGCAGTGTGGATGATTCTATTCTTGCCGGCAGTCAATGCCGGGAAATGGATCTGGATATGGGTGGGCATGATTGCCACAGTGAAATTCGTGAACATTGTTTCCGGATTCATTGTGCTGAAGGCTTTTGTCACAAAGCACACCTTGGCAAACAAAGTAACAGGGATACTGCTGTTCCTTCTGCCAATGACGATTCAGGTTGAAAGCATAAAAAGTCCCATGCATAATCCTGGCATGCAGCCTGGCGACTTTCGCCGCAATTCAGGAGGGTCATCTTATAAGGAAAACAAAAGCAGAATAAATTACGTCAGAACTCCTCCGCTATACGCCTTGCAAAGTCTGCCGTCTCCCAGACCTTCTCCGCAACTTTCTCGACAGGCATATAGTCGAGATTCCAGGCAGCGACGGTAATCACCTCTCCGAGTCCCCAGAGGCTTGAGAGAGCCTTCAGGTATGAGCTGCCCTGATCACGGACGTCCCCTGTCGGGATATCCATTCCCCGGGTGGTGATATACAGGACTTTAGCGCACTTGCAAAGGCCCGTGCAAGTCGTGCCGTCATCCGTGAAAGTCACATTATAGAGAGACAGATTCTCGAAGAAGGCCTTGAGGACTGAAGGGAAACTCATGTCCCAGAAAGGAGCCGCGATGACAATCCTGTCCGCCGATGCAATCTTCCTCGCTATGCCGAGAGTCGCTTCCGGCACGTTTCCTGAAGATCTTTCCTTAAGCGCAAGAGGAGTTACCGGAGGCAGGGCCAGCGCATTGACATCCATGGTCTCTATTTCATATCGTGATGAAAGCACCTCCCTGGCCGCTTCCAGAATGACCTTTGTCCTTGACTCCATCCTCATGCAGGAATCGATGATTATAAGTTTGTCCATAAACTCTCCTTTTACAGATGCAAAGATACAGAAGTTTCCTGATAAATTATTGACGCATTTTGCATAGCTTTGCATTTATAGAGCAAACAACTTTTATTCAGTTATGAGAAAACTAATTATTATTGCATTTGCTTCGGCAGCCATGCTGGCAATGACAGGCTGCGATGAAATTAATTCAGGCCTAATTGTAGACTGGTATCCTGCCTGGGTTTACCTGAAAGTCACGGACGGAAACGGGACTGACCTGCTTGACCCGGAAAACCCTGACAACATGATAGATGGAGCGACCATAACTTTTCAGGGAAAGACGTACCAGTCCAGCCGGGAAAGGGAGGACCTGTTCAAAGGGCCTGAAACCAAGGATTATCCTGCCCAGATATATGGTTTGCTGTTAGTGAAAGACAGTATCATGATGCATGAAGACGCAGAAGGGTACAGTCTTGCTTTCGGGGAGATTGACGGGTCGGAAGACATGGACGAGGACCTTGTGGTGACCCTTTCCGACGGTACGACCGGCACGATTCACTATCATTGTTCGGATCATAATAATAAGAAGGCCAGCTGCAAGAGAAGTTGGAAGTTCAATGATAAAAAACATGACGGAAATATCTTTACCTTTGTAATTTCAAAGTAAAGGAACCTGGATGTATCGAGAACTGGATGAGCAGAGTCTGGCCAGGCTTTGCTCGGAGAATGACAGGCGTGCGCAAGAAGAACTGTATACAAGGTATGCGGGGAAACTCTTCACACTCTGCCTCCGGTACTCGGACAACCGGGCTGGAGTACTCGTGGTACTCTTCTGAACTGGGATATTCCCGTTCCGGAATCCACAAGCAGAACGTGCATTACCTTGGCATACCTGTCAGGGCAGACTTCACAATCGTTAGGAACAGGTGGTTGGACATATATGCAGGAGCAGGATTTGCCGCTGACTTCTGTGTTTCCGCTTCTGAAGCAGGCAGCAAGATTGACAGGGATGGGGTAGGATTCTCCTTGAACGGTGCATGCGGGCTCCAGTTCAACATCACAAAGAATCTGGGTCTCTTCCTTGATCCGACATTATCTTGGAACATGCCTTCGGCCAACCGGGTGCTTGAAACTTACAAATCAGAGCACCCGTTCATGTTCACCGTCCCGGCAGGATTCAGATTCACTGTACCATCCTCCCGCATGACATCCTCGCCCCGTAAACGGCAATGACGAGGAAGCATATCAGCGGAAGGATGAAGGAGGCGTTCACGGCCGGCATTGACAACACGGTACCGGCATCTATTATGGCAGCCTGAATAGGCGGTAGCACGCTGCCTCCGAGGATGGCCATTATCAGTCCGGCGGACCCGAGTTTCGCATCTTCGCCAGTACCTTCGAGGGCGATTCCGTAAATCGTAGGGAACATCAGCGACATGCAGATGCTGGCAGCCACGAGACAATAAAGCCCTGCCCTGCCCTGAAGCAGGATAACGCAGGCACACAGGACGATTCCACCCAAAGCGAAGGATGAGAGCATCCGTCCCGGCCTGAGATATTTGAGCAGCCAGGTGCAGACAAATCTCGACAGGACGAAGAATATCATTGCAATGATATTGTATCCCTGCGACAGAATTTCTGCGGACTTCTCCGACAGGATGCCGTCAGAAGGCTGTCCGAGCATGGAAAGAAGCCTCTGTTCGAAACCGTTCGGCATTGCCCCGGCAAGCACCCTCGTCCCATATTGTATGATGAATGTCCAGCACATTATTTGGGCGCCGACATAGAAGAACTGTGCTACCACGCCCTCCCGGTATGGCTTCCTGGCAAGCAGACGCGTGACAGTCGGAAGGAACTCGGTATCAGCGCTGTTGTCGGCATTCTTCGGCATCCGTGTGAAGAAAATGATGACAAACATGACGGCAATCACCAATGCTATGGCGAGGTATGGGGCAATCAAAATGCCCAGGTCGCTGTGCTTCAGGATTTCGAATTCCTCGCTTGATAGAAGTGCCCTGTCCGCGCTGCTCATCGGGTCCAGCCTGTTCTGGATGAAATTCATTGCCACGAACATACCGAGGAGCGATCCGCACGGATTGAAACTCTGTGCAAGATTGAGCCTCCGGGTCGCCGTCTGCTCCGGTCCCATCGAGAGGATGAACGGATTGCACGATGTCTCGAGGAACGACAGTCCGCATGTCATTATGAAATATGCGGCGAGAAAAGGATAATATGCCCCTGTCTTCTCTGCCGGCAAGAACAGAAATGCGCCCAATGCGTACAGCCCCAGGCCGACCAGGACACCGGACTTGTAGGAAAATCTCCTGATGAATAGGGCTGCCGGAATGGCCATGGCGAAATACCCCCCGTAGAAAGCCACCTGGACGAGAGTGCCGTCAGTTACGCTCATCCTGAATATCTTGGAGAAGGCTTTGACCATCGGATTGGTGATGTCATTGGCGAATCCCCATAGGGCGAAACAGAAAGTAATGAGCACGAACGGGATCACGTAGCTGACCCCGTCCTTGCTGAGTATCGGTGTTTTTGTTCTGTCAGTCATAAGACAATGCTTGCGGGACTTCAGATGTGCTGTCCCTGGTTATTTGTATAGAGGACCGAAATTGGCGCAAGCCCTGAAGTCGGCGCCTTCCTTGTCCATGCCGAACGAGTTCCAGCAGGACGGGCGGAAGATGTCCTTGTCAGCGACATTGTGCATGCAAACAGGTATCCTGAGCATCGAGCAGAGGGTGATGAGGTCTGCACCGATATGGCCGTATGCAATGGCGCCGTGATTGGCTCCCCAATTGTTCATCACTGAATAAACGTCCTTGAAGCAATCCTTCCGCCCGTCTAAACGAGGCACGAACCAGGTCGTCGGCCAGGTAGGGTCAGTACGTTTGTCGAGAGCCTTGTGAATCTCTGGATCCACATCGGCAGTCCATCCTTCCGCGAGCTGGAGGACAGGTCCAAGCCCCTTGACCCTGTTGATACGGATCATGGTCACAGGCATTCCTCCACGGGTAAGGAAATGGCTTGAATATCCGCCGCCCCTGAAATAATCCCGGTCTGCAGGCAGCCAATCCGTATGCTTCAGAATCTCTTCCTTGTCCTTCTCCGTGAGATTCCACCACTCCTTCATTACCGGACGGCCTTCCGCATCAGTAGCATATCCGTTTCCGTCAAGGGTAGTTGCTCCGGAATTGATGAGATGAATCATCCCTCCTTCGGCAATGCCGGTGAGCTCTTTTCCTGTGACTCTTTTCACGGCCTCCGGGCTCCAATATGTTCTTACATCACTGAAAATCATTGCCTTGTTAGTAAGCAGATGGCCGAACAGCATGGCAAGCCCGTTCAGGGAATCGTTCTCCGTGGCGAGGACAATTGCCTCCCTGAACCCGTTCCAGTCGAACTGCGTATTGAGCAGGGCCTCCACGAAATCCCCGTTAGGTTTCCAGTCGGTCCACTGGCGCTGTCCCTGGAATCCTCCGGCTATGGCATTGTGCCCGAGTGACTCCTCCTTGAACCCCATCTCGGCAAGTTTCGGATTGCCCTTCATCAAGTCTCTCATTATCAAGAACATCTTGGTAACGAATTCCCAATCCTCATCTTTCTGTCCGCGGGTTTTCTGCTTCTCCGGTCGGTTCTTGTCCCATCCCTCGTTGACCTTGCAATATTTCTTCACCCATTCGAAGGCTTTTGCATATTCTTCCTTGTCATAGATACCCTCGTCCATGCGCCTGAGAATCTCGGTCTGGTCCACCTGCTCGTTGCGCATTCCGAGATATTCCTGCCACATGTCAGGGTCCACGATACTTCCGGCAATACCCATGGAGACGGATCCGAAGCTCAGATATGACTTGCCCCTCATAGTGGCGACAGCCTGGGCGGCACGGGCCCAGCGGAGAATCTTCCATGCGACGTCATCAGGGATCACGTTATCCGTAATATCCTGTACATCATGCCCGTAGATACCATAGGCAGGCAAGCCTTTCTGGGCATGGGCAGCAAGTACAGCTGCAAGATATACAGCTCCAGGACGCTCTGTTCCGTTGAAGCCCCAGCCCGCTTTCGGCCAAGTAGGATGCATGTCCATGGTCTCGGAGCCGTAGCACCAGCAGGAGGTTACGGTGATGGTGGAGCCGACATTGTTGTTCTCGAATTTTTCAGCGCAGGCTGCGGCTTCGGCCACACGTCCGATAGTGGTATCGGCAATGACGCATTCTACCGGGGAACCGTCACCGTTGCGCAGATTGCCGGTAATGAGTTCGGCCACAGCATTGGCCAATGCCATTGTCTTCTCTTCCAATGATTCCCTCACTCCGCCCTGGCGACCATCTATGGTTGGGCGGATGCCTATCTTCGGATAAGTCATCATTAAAATCAGGTTATCAGTTTTGATATACTGGTTATCAGTCAGGCAAATATACCAAAATATTCGAAATTGATTACGCAGTCAGCAGGAAATCGTATATATTTGCATTATCAAAATTTGTATCGAAATGGTCAAGCACATAATTCTGTGGACTCTCAAGGAAGAGTTGTCCGGAACGGAGAAGGAATCCGTCAAGAAAGGTATCAAGGAGAGTCTCGAAGCACTGAAGGGAGTGATCCCGGGGCTCGTTGACATTAAGGTAGTCATAGACGGCCGTTTGGATTCGTCCAATGCCGACGTGATGCTTGACTGCACCCTCGAATCCGAGGAAGCACTCAAAGGCTATGCAGTGCACCCGGCCCACGTAGCTGCGGCAAACGCCAAAGTCAGGCCTTTTACCGCAGTACGCAGCTGTTTAGACTTCAAAATCTGAGAAGAAATCCGTAAAACAACGCTACCTGGCCGTTGCTCCGTATGCGTCATTGTGCACTCCGGCGACAGCCCTACCGCTCGGGTCGTTCATGTTCCTGAATGCGGCATCCCATTCCAGGGCTACTGCCGACGAACAGGCCACACTCGGGACGCTCGGGACACTCGCCGCGGCTGAAGCGCTCGGGAAATGCTCCTCGAAGATGCTCCTGTAGCAATATTCCTCCTTGTTCATAGGCGGATTGACCGGGAAGCGCTCTGCTGCATGCGCCATCTGCTCATCGCTCACTGAGGATTCAGCTACAGCCTTCAGGGAGTCAATCCAGCTATAGCCCACACCGTCAGAGAACTGCTCTTTCTGTCTCCACGCGACGGATTCCGGAAGCATGTCCTGGAACGCCTCGCGGAGGATTTTCTTCTCGACGGTATTGCCCGGGCACATCTTGGCTTCAGGATTGATTCTCATGGCGACATCGAGGAATTCCTTGTCGAGGAACGGTACACGGCCCTCCACACCCCATGCGGCAAGCGACTTGTTTGCCCTGAGACAGTCATATTGATACAGTTTGGCAAGTTTTCGCACAGTCTCCTCATGAAGGGCCTTGGCAGACGGAGCCTTGTGGAAATACAGATATCCTCCGAAAATCTCGTCAGATCCCTCCCCGCTCAGGACCATCTTGATACCCATGCTCTTGATCACGCGGGCAAGCAGATACATCGGTGTCGAAGCCCTCACTGTGGTGACATCGTATGTCTCGATATAATATATCACGTCCCTGATGGCATCCAGGCCCTCCTGGACAGTATAATTCACCTCATGATGGACGGTTCCGAGATATTCTGCCATCTCCCTGGCCTTCACAAGATCCGGGGCTCCTTTCAGGCCGACGGCGAAACTGTGCAGCCTCGGCCACCAGGCTTCAGTCCGGCTGTCATCCTCCACCCTGTTCTGGGCGAACATCGCTGCAATCGCACTTGTTATAGATGAATCAAGGCCTCCGCTCAGAAGAACTCCGTAAGGGACATCGGACATCAGCTGCCTCTTCACTGCAGCAATCAGGGCCTCACGGATATCTGCCGGGTCCGCAGGATTGTCCTTCACCGCATCGTAGCTGAACCAGTCCCGCTCGTACCAGCGGGTCATCATTCCGTCCTGGCTCCAGTAATAATGTCCCGGCAGGAACGGCTCATATTCGGTGCAGAATCCCTCCAGGGCCTTCAGCTCGCTCGCCACGTATATGGTTCCGTCCGGATCATGCCCGATATAAAGCGGAATCACTCCGATCGGGTCACGTGCCACGAGAATAGCATCCTTCTCTGAATCGTACAATGCAAATGCATAAATGCCGTTCAGGTCCTCGAGGAAATCAATTCCCTTCTTCTGGTACAAGGCAAGGATGACCTCACAGTCCGAGCCGGTCCTGAAATCATATTGTCCGGCAAGTTTCTTCCTGATATCCTGATGATTGTAAATCTCCCCGTTGACAGCCAGAACGCATTTACCGTCAGGGGAATACAATGGCTGTCCTCCAGAAAGAGGATCCACGATGGCCAATCTCTCATGGGCCAGGATACATGTTTCGCCGGCAAAAATCCCGCTCCAGTCCGGTCCGCGGTGCCTGATTTTGGAAGACATTTTCAAGGCTTTAGTCCGCCAGTCCACTGAAGAGTCCTTCATTCCGAAGATTCCTACAAATCCACACATAGCAAGTTCATTCTATATTGATGTTCGACAACAGATGTTCTTGCAATATAGGAAATAGAATCCTTATTTCAAACTGGAATCAGAATTATTTGATTCCTTGTCGGCCTCTGCTGCCCGCTCTGCCTCCACCGTAGGAGCTGAATCCTTGTATTTGAAGCGCCTGATTTTCATCGTTGCAGTCTTCTCGAAAGGCTCCTTCATCACCTCAATCGAGCTGACCTGGGAAGTCTTGTTCACATTCTTGTTGACCTTCTTCAGCAGTTTGGCCTTCCATTCATCAATCTTTTCATAGATTCTGTCCTCACCTTCTGAATTCCAGTCGATGAACCCGTCACAAGGCTGGACGAGTGCCACAAGACGTCCGTTGCGTTCGATGACGATGGACTCGGTGACTCCTTCCTGATTGTTGAATACACTCTCAATCTCCTCCGGATAAATATTCTCACCGGAAGCTCCGAGAATCATATTGCTCTTGCGTCCCTTGATATAGAACCTGCCTTTCTCATCCTGCACGGCCAGATCATTTGTCTTGAACCAGCCGTCCTCCGTGAACACGCTCTTGGTCCTCTTCGGGTCCTTGTAATAGCCGAGCATGACATTAGGGCCCTTGATGGCCACTTCGCCCTCGCCTGTTTCAGGATTTACGTCTATCAACTTGACATTCACATTATACACGGGATAGCCGAACGAGCCGACAGAACGCCATCCTTTCATTGAATAGCCTGCAAGAGGAGATGTCTCAGTGAGTCCGTAACCGACAGCATAAGGGAACCCTGATTTGAGAAGGAACGTCTCGACTTCGCCGTCCAACTTCGCCCCTCCGATTCCGAAGAAGGTCAACCGACCTCCGAAAGTAGATTTGAGTTTCAGACCTATCAGCTTGCACATCAATTTGTTGGCATGGACATTCATCCATCTGAGAGTTCGGCTCTTGTTGATTGTAGGCAGCACACTGCCCTTGTATATTTTCTCAATGATGAGAGGAACAGACAGGATTGTCGTCGGGCGGATTGCCTTCATCGCTTTCAGCAGGACTGCCGGAACAGGAGGTTTCTGGAGATAATACACTTTTGCCCCGCAGAACATAGGATACAACATACCGAGAGTCATCTCAAGTGTGTGAGCGAGAGGGAGCAGTGAAAGCCATACGTCCTTCCTACCTCTCGGGCAGGACCTGTAGCAGGTTATCACATTGGAAGCCAGGTTTCTGTGTGTCAGCACTACCCCTTTCGCGCTGCCGGTAGTACCGGAAGTATATATGATAGTGGCAATATCATCAGGAGTCGGAACCGCGGTCCTGCCGTCACAGGTGAACCTCTCGTCATCCGACTTGATAACCTCGAGGGTATCCATGTCCACGATGAGTTTCATCTTGCCTTTTACCATGTCGCTGACCTTCGGATAAAGGCGCTGCGACACGAAGAGGACATCACTTTCAGAATGATTGATTATGTTATTGACCTCATTTTCAGAACTATCGGGAAGAATCGGTATTGCAATGCGGCCGAAAGCCACTGCGCTGAAGAAGGCAACAGACCAATTCGGCATGCTCTGGGAGAAAATCGCCACTTTGTCACCTTCATCGACACCGTACTGGGTAAGAAGTTTGGACAGACGGTCACATTCGAGTTTGAAATTCCCATAGGTGTATCCGCCTTCTGCGGAATCATACCATTGCGTGAACGGCTCTTTGGAGAATACTGTAGTGGAATACTCGTATAGTCTCGCAAGAGTGTCCACAAATTTTTCACGCATTTTTCGCGTGCGCTGATAAATTTGCATCATTGAAATTTATATTTTTGGCACCAAAATTATTATTTTGGTCGAATTATCAATAATTATGCCGTTTCAATAATATTTTGCAATTTACAAAAAATCCTTGAGAAACTTGTATTTGGGAGTGACAATCGCTATAATTGTATTGAAAACACGGAAGCTATGGGCGCGAGAATAGAGAAAGACGGCAGGTTCCTGCTGGCAGAAAGATATATCCAGGAAACGGGGATATCCGTTTTCCTGACCGGGAAGGCGGGAACAGGCAAGACAACGTTCCTGAAACATATCGTTGCAACGACGGGAAAGAGATTCGCTGTCGTTGCGCCCACGGGAGTCGCCGCAGTCAATGCCGGAGGCGTTACAATACACTCGTTCTTCCAGCTTCCGCTTTGTCCTTATCTCCCTGACGTCAAGGAACTTGTGACGGAATATCAGATGAGCGGGAAATACCGTTCCCTCAGAAAGGACAGGATAAAGATATTGAGGACACTTGACCTTCTTGTCATAGACGAGGTATCCATGGTCAGGGCTGACATCATGGATGCAATGGATGCCACACTGCGCAGATACAGACGTAACAGCCGTCCTTTCGGAGGGGTCCAGCTCCTGATGATAGGAGACATCCAGCAACTCCCTCCGGTGGTCACGGAAGCTGAAAAACCATATATGGACCAGGTTTATCCATCACCTTTCTTCTTCTGTTCCAAGGCATTCCGACAGCTTCCACATATCGTCATCGAGCTTGAGAAAATTCACAGGCAGAGTGATGCGACGTTTCTTGGCATACTCAATGACATCCGGAGCGGTCATCCCAGGGCGGAGAGCCTGAGGATTCTGAACAGCAGGCTGGACCGGGGATTCGTGCCTCCTGAAGACGAGCATTGGATAAGACTGACTACGCACAATTACATGGCCGACAATGTAAACCGCATGAAGATGGATGCGCTCGAAGGGAAGCCAAGAACATTCAAGGCCGTGATAGATGGCAATTATCCGGAGAATTCCTATCCGGTGGAAGCGGAACTGACACTCAAGAAAGGGGCGCAGGTAATGTTCACGAGGAATGACACTTCCGGGGATTCAAGATATTACAACGGCAAGATCGGGACTGTTGAAAAGCTTGAACCTGAGCTGGTAGTAACCGATGAGGAAGGAAATGACATAACTGTTGAGAGCGAGAAATGGGACAATGTCAGGTATGAACTTGATCCCGCGGACAATGAAATCAAGGCCGTAGTTGATGGAAGTTTCACGCAGATACCTTTGCGGGCGGCATGGGCGATCACGATACACAAGAGCCAGGGCCTGACGTTCGACAAGGTTGTCATTGACGCCGGTCATGCATTCAGTTTCGGACAAGTCTATGTAGCACTGTCGAGATGCAGGACATTGGAAGGAATAGTTCTGTCCACTCCGATTACGGCCAACTGCACATTCACGAATGAGGAGGTAAATGTTTTTGAGAGCAGCTATACTCCTGCTACACAGGCAGAAAGCGAGCTGGATTCCCACAGGAGGGATTTTCAGGTGGACATGATGTGTGAGATGTTCAATCTCTCGAGAGTGTGCAGTCTCGGCAGGCAGCTCGAGGTAATATGGACTGACAATCTGGCAGGGCTATATCCGGAACTGGAATCCCGAATGAAGAGCCTGATGGAAGGAAAGGTAGAAGGTTTCAGGGGCACTGGCGAACTCAAGGGAGTAAGCGAGCGGTTCAGGAAACAGATCAGAAGGATTGGTTCCGAAGGTGGTCCTGAGGTTTCAGCCTTGCTGACAGAACGTACAAAGAAAGGAGCAGTGTATTTTCACGGGCAGCTCCTGGTATTTCTCGGCAGAATCGCCGCTGCAGCCCTGTTGGAAATTGACAATCAGGAAGTCCGCAAGAAATTCAAGAGCGTGAACGAGGAACTGCTGAAGGAACTGATTTTCAGAATCAACCTGTACGGAGAATGCTCCGGCATCGGGTTCGACATGGAGATATTCAACAGGTTGAGGACCGAGTCGGCAGTGGAGAACATAACCATGAAAGGTCTGGTAAGAAAAGCATTGTCAATGACGGGAACGAAGAAAGACCAGGAGTCCCGGAAGAATGCTGAGACAAATGAAAAGCCTGCAGACGAACACAGCCATCCGGAAGTTCTTGAATCCCTGAAGCAATGGAGACGTCAAAAATGCAAGGACCTTGGATTGCCTGCGTTTATGGTGCTGCACCAGAAGACAATGAACGAGATCGCTGATCTTCTCCCGCAGTCAAAAGAAGAACTATTGAGCATCAAGGGCTTCGGCAAATCCAAATGGGATAAATACGGCGATGATATTCTCAATATTCTCGGAAGCAGGAAGATTTTTAAAGAGGCCTGAGGCAGTAATCAGCATTGGACTTCAGAGCAGTATCACATTTCTCCGGACCAGGCCCTCCCTCCTCAATCCCCCCGACC
>JBJEBJ010000040.1:0-54470 GCA_051869955.1 Candidatus Cryptobacteroides sp. | reverse complement strand
ATTGGATGGAGTGAAAAATTTTTCAGATGGAGGATTAGCTGCAATGTGGGTTAATCAATTTTTTACATGGACATCGAGCTGGGGGAACGGGAAATTTATCCCGTTCTTCGGCAGTTCCGTGAATATCGCTTCATTGATCGAATATTTCACGTCCCAATAATCCTCGACCTTGACCCAGGCCTTCATGGTATATTCCACCGAACTGTCTTTCAATGCATTCAGAGCAACGAAAGGATCTGCAGCACCGTCCGTAGAAGAGTCGAGAATTCTCGGATCGGATTTCAATATGCCCATCATCACTTCCTTGGCCTTTTCATTGTCAGTTGCATATTCCACTGACACGAGCCACTCCAGACGGTTGACTGAATGCTCGAAATAATTGTTGATATTGCCGTTCGAAAGGGAACCGTTCGGAAGGATAATCGTCTTGTTGTCGAAAGTACGGAGTTTCGTACTGACGATATTCACCTCGGCAACCTTTCCGGAATAACCTAAAGCTTCGATATAGTCTCCTGCCTTGAAAGGCTTGAACATCAATATCATGATACCTCCTGCAAAGTTCTGGACAGTCCCGCTCAGTGCCATACCTATTGCCATACCTCCGGCTGCAAGGACAGCTGCCAGGGAAGTAGTATTGACACCGAGCGTACCGACCGTAATGATTACAAGAAGCACAGTCAGGGATATCGTGACGAGACTGTTGACGAAAGAGGCTATCGTCTTTTCTGTCTTCCGTTTCTCGAAGATACGCCTCAAAACATTCTTGACCCTCTTTATCAGCCATGCTCCTACGATATATACCAGAAATGCAGCCACAACCTTCAGCCCGAACGAGATGGCATCCCGGAGAAGATCCTGGAGGAACTTGTCCGGATCGGTCGCAATCGTCTGGGCGATGTTATGGAGCATCACTTTAGCTGAATCAGGAACATTCGGCAGAGAATCTACTGGTGGAATGTTTATCGGCATATGATTTTCAGAATAATGCGTCTACTGCCATGATAATCTCCTCGGCAGGCTGGTCAGGGCTGAGAATCAGGTCAGGCTCCTTGAGGATATAGCCTTTTCTCGTGGCATTAAGCAGTCCGCCTCCCGTAATGTTCAGCATGACAGTCTCGTCGTGTTTAACTATTCCTTCCTCAAGAGCATGCTTGAGACTCGCTACCGTACATGCGGCTGCCGGGAAAATATCATAACCCTCAAGATTGAAATACTGGACTACCCAATATACAATCTCGTCATTGGAAATCTTGAACATGTCTCCGTGAGACTTCTCGAGCACGTCGAAAAGACCTCCTGCAATACTGTATGGCGGTTTTCTGTTGGAAAGCACCTTGCCCAATATTACCTCTGCCTTCCTGCGGGACTCCTCCGGAGAAAGAGGAAGCAATGCGCGGCTGTGAGCCTTCCAGGAATCGTACATGATTGTGAACGGAGAGTTCTGGCATGCATAGACCCTCATATTGTTCTCTCCGAAACGGCCGTCTGCAGCAAGCCTCTCGGCATTTTCCCAAGCAGCTATTGCACCGGTACCGCTGCCGACAGCCTGGAAATATGCGTCAGGAATCCTTCCGATGGTCTCTACAGCTGATAGTACAGTAGTTCCCATTCCGTCCCTGCGGGCAACGTTCTTTGCTCCGCCCTCAGCAAGGAAACGAGGATTCGTACAAAGCTTCTCGCCCAGGGCAATTGCATCATAATAATCTGTACCTGAAGGAGTTGCAAGAATTTTCACGCATGGTGAAAGTTTCTTGGTAAACCAAAGGTCACTTACATTGTCCTTCGGTATGCATATTACGATAGGAATATTGTTGTCGGAACATACCTTTGCGAAAGCCCTGGCCGTATTGCCGGCTGACTGTACGACAAGTATGCGCTTGTTGTTCTTCGGAAGACGTGCACAAACGGAGAACGCCTCTGTCTCCTTGAAAGAGCAGGTTTCAAATCTGGCTCCGATACGCGGACAATATCCCGAAAATGTTATATAAAGGTTTTCCATGCCGAGCATCCCGGCCAGACCTTTGCTCTTATAGGTTACAGGAGCATGGCTGTGCCTCAATGTCCTTTTTATCGGAAGCCAGTTGGCATAGCGGTACAATCCTTTTTTTCCCTCAATAGGTTCAAAGTTCCGGTTCTCATACACAGCCCGCACCAATGAAGGTGTCTCTGATTCCGAATCGGCCAAAGTCCAGCCTGTGTCCTCGAACACATGGCCGTCAGCTACATTAAGAAGCTTGTACTGTGTTGGTTTAAAAGCCATTGTTATTAAAGATTTAGATTTTGGTAACACTTCGTCGTCATTTTTCCATTATCAGCCATGTCATATAGGCAATCTCCAGAAGCACGAAGAAGATTCCGTCTGTCCGGTCAATCTTGTTTTTCTTGCCGATATATGCGCTGGTCAGAATTACAAGGGAGCTCAACAGCAGGATTCCGAGATCCACAAATCCAATCTGCTCCAAAGAAAGCGGATGGATAAGTGCCGAGCCTCCGAGAATCAGCAGGATATTGAAAACGTTGGAGCCTATGATATTGCCAAGGGCCAGCTGGCCTTTTTTCTTGACAGCCGCAACGAGGCAAGTAGCCAGTTCAGGCATCGAAGTACCGCCTGCAAGAATTGTCACTGCAATGAATTTCTCGCTGACATTCAGCATCTTGGCTATTGACACAGCGGAATCTACAAAGAGTTTTCCACCTATCACCAATCCGTTGAGACCAAGGACAATGAGCAATATTGCCCACCCTGTCTTTTTGGTTTCACCGGGTTCCTCTTCATTATTCGGTGTGTCAAAACGGAATGACATGTACATATAAAGGCAGAACAGCGCCAGCAGGACAAGTCCGTCAATCCTGCTCAGACGGTTTTCGCCGCAGCCGAAAATGCTGAAGTTCATCCCGAGCAGAAGCAGAAGGACGGTAATCACTATATTGATAGGAATGTCTTTCTTGAGATTCAGGGAGGTGATGTTCATCGGGAGAATCATCGCCGTCAGGCCGAGAATCAGCAAGGTATTGAAGATGTTGGAACCGATGACGTTGCCGACGGCAATATCCGCGTTTCCGCCTATTGCCCCGATGAAACTGACCACCATCTCCGGGGCGGAAGTGCCCATTCCGACTATTGTCAGGCCTATGACGAATTCACTTATACCGAATTTTCTGGCGATGGACGAAGCTCCGTCAACAAGAGCATCCGCACCCCAGACAACAAGAATCAGTCCGAAAAGAAATAAAAATATCTGCAGTAACATAGATACAAATATACAAATTATTTTCTGACTAATGCGCAAACATTCTCCACATGCATTGTCTGCGGGAACATGTCCACCGGCTGCACGGCCGTAATGTTGTATTTATCAGCAAGAAGCGCCAAATCACGTGCCTGGGAGGCAGGATTGCAGCTGACATAAACTATTTTCTCTGGAGCGGCCTCGAGAATCACCTTGACAACGTCCGGATGCATTCCAGCCCTCGGCGGGTCGATAATCATCACGTCAGGACGACCGTGTCCGGCAATGAAGTCAGCAGTAAGCACATCCTTCATGTCACCGGCAAAGAATGAACAATTCGTGATACCGTTGGCTTCAGCATTGACCCAGGCATCATCGATGGCTTCCTTGACATATTCGATGCCTATGACCTTCGATGCCTTCGCCGAAACGAACTGCGCAATAGTTCCTGTACCTGTATAAAGATCATAAACCACTTCGGATCCGGAGAGTGCAGCAAGCTCGCGGGCAACGGAATAGAGCTTGTATGCCTGCTTGCTGTTGGTCTGGTAGAAAGATTTCGGGCCGATCTTGAAGCGGAGTCCCTCCATTGTCTCCCAGATGGCATCATCTCCTTTATAAAGAATGCACTCCTGATCACCTATGGAGTCGTTGAGTTTGCTGTTCACTACATAATACAGGGACGTGATTTCGCTGAACTCTGCGGAAACTGCATCCAAAAGGGTGCCGATGGCTTCAGCGTCATAATAGGCGAAAACGACTGTCAGCATGACATTCCCGGCGGAATTGTTCCTTATGAAAATGCTGCGGAGGAATCCGGTATTCTCCCTGATATTGTAGAAATCCATATTGTGGAAAATCGCGAACTCCTTGATGAACAATCGGATACGATTGGACGGTTCCGGCTGGAGCCAGCAATGCCGGATGTCCAGAACCTTGTCGAAGAACCTGCCGACATGGAAGCCGAGACCGCATCTTTCCTCAGGTGAAAGTCCTTCAGGATCCTCGTCACTGAAAATCCAGCGTTTGGAAGAGAACGTGAACTCCAGCTTGTTCCTGTAATATGTCACGTCATCAGAAGGAATGATAGGGGAGATCTCCGGAATCTCCAGGTGCCCGATGCGCACGAGCTGGTCCCATACCTGCTGCTGCTTGGCCGCAAGCTGCATTTCATACGGCAATTGCTGCCATTTGCATCCTCCGCAGACACCGAAATGGCTGCAGAACGGCTCGAGCCGATGTTCCGAAGGCTTCACGATGGAGGCTATGACGCCTTCCATATAGTTCTTTTTCTTCTTCGTAAGCCTGACGTTGACAATGTCTCCAGGAACGGCCATCTCCACGAAAAGCACGGCTCCGTCAATATGGGCAATTGCTTTTCCCTCGGCAGCTACAGACTCTATGTGAACGTTTTCAAGTATTATTTCAGGTTTCCTCTTTCCCATCTCATCATTTTTTGAGCAAAGCCTGGGAAACATTGATCATGAAGTCTCCCATCGCTTCAAGTTCTGCTATAATATCCAGGAAATAGTTGATGGACTGATAGTTGCCAGTCCTTGACTCAATCTGTCCTATACCTTTCTCGCGAAGGATATTTCGTGTTGCGTTGATATCATCCTCGGCAAGATATGCTTCCGAGATGTCCTCCAGCTCACCTGATACGGCTGCCTTGAGATTGTTCACCATCACCGAGAATGCTTTTTCGACTTTCCCGATCATGATATTGATATTCTCAATCGCCTCACTGTCGAATTTGCGGTTATGCACCCTTTCACGTTCCAGGATGCGGCTCACGTTCTCACCGCTGTCGCCGAGGCTCTCGAGCTCTCCGATAATACGGTAGAGAATCTTGATTCTCGCGGCTTCTTCCTCGCTCAATGTCTCTGTGGTCACTCCGTTCAGGAACTCGGCAATCTGATACTCAAGTTTGTCGGAATATTCCTCCATCTGAACAAGTTTCATCCTGTATTCCTCGAACTTGTCCGGGTCCGGTTCATTCACGGCTTTGCGCACGTAGCCGAACCAACCCTCGAGCTCTTCTCCGAAGCTGGCAACTTCCTTGGCTGCCTGGACAATGGAAATGGAAGGGGAGCTGAAATGTCTCGCAGAAATGAATTTAAGCCTGGACTCGTTCTCCTGTACGCCGTCCTGCACTTTCACGAGAATCGTGACGAGTTTCTCGATTGGACCTGTGAACCAGGCGAGAATACATGTGTTCAGGAGATTGAAAAGGGTATGGAACAATGCCACTCCGAATGCTCCTGCGAGAACATAATCGTGTGATGCAGAAGCAGTTGCAAGATACGGGTCAGGAAGCCCGAAGAAAGCGACTGCAGCTCCTGTCATTTTCAGGAAAGGGTGGAAAAGAAGCAATGCCAAAAGCGCTCCGAAGACGTTGAACAAGGTATGGACGAGTGCAGCACGCTTAGCCTGGATATTTGCATCTGAAGCAGCGAGATTGGCAGTTATTGTAGTTCCGATATTTTCGCCCAGGACCATGGCAGCTCCCATGTCGAAGCCTATCCAGCCTGTGCATACCATGACCATGGTCAATATCACGGCTCCCGCTGACTGGAGGGCGAAAGCAAGGACGCATCCTATGGCCATGAACAGGATGACTGACAGGAATCCGCTTCCGGCAAGTCCGTCAACAGTCTCCTTGAGTCCCGTCATGACATCGACGTCAGGGAACTGTGTCATCATGTAGTTGAGTCCGAGGAAGATGAATGCGAATCCGAGAATTATCTCACCGAGAGTCTTGCGTCGCTGACCTTTCATCATCATGAGCACGAATCCGAGGGCTATGAAAGGGTAGGCAACTGACATGATTCCGGCTCCGAATCCCAAAATAGCTATAAACCAAGAGATTACGGTCGCTCCGATATTGGCTCCCATTATCATGAGAATAGCCTGGGAAAGTGTCAGCGCCCCGGCATTGACGAAACTGACTATCATGACGGTAGCCGCACTGGAAGATTCGGCCACTGCGGTGATTCCGGCTCCTGATATAATGCTGGAGACCGGATCCCGTCTCATGGACAGGAGAGATGATTTCAGTTTGTCGCCGGTAAGTTTCAGTATTCCGTTGCTGAGCAGATTAAGTCCGTAAAGGAACAATCCGACTGCGCCTAATAGGGTGAGGAGCTGTAGAATCATATTAACTTAACATAATATAAATTGTGTAACACATTATCCACGCTTCGCGGTTAAGCTTTCAAATTTACTAAAAATCTCAATAATTGAAAAATTACTCAGCATTCCGCAGTATCGAGAATCCGGTCCACGAATGATTTGACATCCGGAGCGGACACTTTGAAAGACTGCTTGAACGGCATTCCTTCGGAAACCACCTGAAGACCTTGAGCTGCAGCAAGTTCATTCATCAGTTTGACACTTCCGCCGGCCCAGGTAAATGACCCGAATGAAGCGAACTTGTGAGCCTTGACCATCCTCGAACCGATTCCGTGAAGTATTCCACGGACGGCCGGGAAGATATCATTATTATAAGTCGGTGAGCCACAGACGATTGTATCATATTCGAAAACATCCTTGTAGATGAATGACGGATCCTCTTTCACCGCGTCGTGCAGGACACATTTGACTCCACGTGCAACACATTCAGCATAAATGGCTTTCGCAGCCTGCTCAGTATTGCCGTACATCGAGCCGTACACAATGCACACTCCGTGTTCGGTCTCATAGCGGCTCATTTTTCCGTAGAGTTCCACAACCTTGCTGATATCGTTCTTCCAGACAGGGCCGTGAGTGCTGCAAATCAATGATATAGGCAATCCGGCAAGTTTCTGCATAGCTGCCTTCACTGTCTGTCCGTATTTGCCCACGATGCAGGCGTAATAGCGAACCATCTCGTCCCGGAACACGTCAAATCCGTCGAAACGCGGACCGTCCACGGCACCGAAACACCCGAAAGCGTCTCCGGAGAAAAGCGCCCCGTCCTCAGGCATCCATGTCATCATTGTCTCCGGCCAATGAACCATCGGAGTCATCCTGAAAACCAGTTCCGTTCCTCCGAGACTCAATGTATCCCCGTCATTGACTATCATGATATTATCCGTAATTCCGTGGTATCCCGCAATCATAGGGACAGCCTTTGCGTTTGTAACTATTTGGATGTCAGGCCAATTCTCCCTGACAAGCGAGATCAGGGCCGAATGGTCGGGCTCCATGTGGTTTATGATGAGATAATCAATCTTCCTCTCCCCTGCCTCGTTGCGGACATTGCTCATGAATTCGTCGGCAAATTCTGCTGCAGCAGTGTCTATCAATGCAGTTTTCCCGTCAATCACAAGATATGAATTGAGGGCTACCCCATGAGGAAGAGGCCATTGGTTCTCGAAAAGGATATCCCTGCGGTCATTCACGCCGACATATCTGATTTTTTCTGTAATCTTCATACTGTCAATAATTTATGGAAGGAACTACACCCTTCCTGTCCAACAATTCGTTCAAAACACCAAGGCGACTGTTAAAAACAATCCCCCGTTGAAATTTTTCAAATGGGCGATTTCATCATAACTGATAACATGCCCTGAATACTTGTCATATATAATCGGATGCGAATATGAAATCTGAAGTCCGGCGTTCAGGTCAAGAGCAATAAAATCCGCAAGTCTTGTCCTGAAACTGTAGCCGAGCCTGTAGAGCCTCGACACAGGAACATCCTTGGTTATGGAAATGCCGCCTTCGGCAAATACCGAACTGCCTTTTTCTCCAGGAGAAGCAGACAGATAAGAAGTAAGGCGCAATGTGACAGGCACTCCCCTCTCCCCGTCTGCCAGACCTATGTAACCTGAATGAACCGAAAGATTGACCCGCCTGTGGACATCATATCCCGCAAACGCCGTAACCATACCATTGACATGAAAGCCATAATCAGTAGTCTGATATTTAACGAGATAGCCTTCATAGGAAATGAAACGGCAGTCAAGGCTGTTGACTATTCCGGTCTGCAGGCCCCACTCACAACCGTAATGAAATCTGCCTGCAGCACGTGCCTCCATTGAGGAAGCCTTGACGGCAACCGCAAGAATCAATGCCATTATGAAATACCTGCGCCGCATCAGAACCTGTAACTAATCGTAATTTCCGGTATATATGATTGATACACACCGTTTTTGTAGAAATCTAAAGTTTTGTCGTGGAGGCGGGATGAACTCACGTGACAGCCGAGGATGGCAGAGATACCGGCAGCAAGCGTCACAGAACGGAATTCCAATGCCATGATGAAAGCCCCGGACAAGCCAAGACCAAGCCCGCGATTCTTGCCTTTGTCATGTACATAACCCGCTGCCGCTCCCGGTCCGGCTGACAGATTCAATGAAAAATCGTCTGAAAATTTCCTGTCACAGACCCGATAAAGCATGTGGTAATCCACCTTGTATCCGGGAGTTTCACACGTCCCGTCAATTACTTTATATAAGTCCACATAAGTTCTTATCAGCGAACGGTTTTCTCCTTTACCAGACAGGAGAAGAGCAATTCCTGCAGACCTTGGTGACGATATGACTCCCAGTTCCGCCTTCTGTCCGGTCGCACGAAGCGGAGCGAGCAGCAGGCAAAACAGAATCATCATCTTCAAGGCCAGTCTCATGTAATCAGATATATTTAATCTCCATATAAGTCGCTCCGACCTGCTCGCCGAAGACACCTCCGATGAATCCGACAAGGTCTCCATGCTCAATCTTTCCCTCTTTTATGAGAATTTCTATCGACTTGGCTGCGAATTCCTCCTTGTCCCTGACCTTTCCGAACGGATATGCATTGACTCCGAATACGAGAGCCAACTCCCTCATTGTATAGTCATTATAGCACATTGCGTAAAGCGGAACTTTAGGTCTGAACGTGGAAAGATACCTTCCTACCCTGCCTGTATATGTGTCGAACACGAGAGCTTTCACAGGCAATTCACGCGTTGCTGCCACAAGAGACCGCGCGAGTACCACGGCAACAGGCTTGACAGCCTTCCTGAGATCCAGGTCCAGATTCTCTTCAATCGCCTGCTCCGTCTCGAAAGCGATGTCAGTCATCGTTCTAACGGCTTCCACAGGATACTTGCCGTACGCGCTTTCGCCGCTCAGCATGACGGCATCAGCACTCTGGAAAATGGCATTGGCGATATCCGTCACCTCCGCCCGGGTCGGCCGCGGATTGTCAATCATGCTCTGGAGCATCTGGGTGGCGACTATCACCGGCTTCTTACGGCTTCTGCACATCTGGACTATATGCTTCTGTACCAATGGAATACGTTCAGCAGGAATCTCCACTCCGAGATCTCCGCGTGCAACCATGATGCCATAGCTTGCAGTCAATATGTCATCCAGATTGTCAATACCCTGCTGGTTCTCTATCTTGGAAATGATCTTCAGATGGCTTCCCTCCGCATCAAGAATGTCCTGGATTTCCTTCAGGTCATCGGCACTCCGCACGAAAGAATGTGCGATGAAATCAATGTCGGCATCCACGGCCCACTTGATGAATGTCCTGTCCTTGTCGGTAAGGGCCGGCAGATTTATATGTACGGACGGGACGTTTACGCTCTTGTGCCCTTTGATCAGGCCCTCGTTCATGACCTTGCAGACGAGTTTCCCCTCGCTCTTCCCTATCACCGAAAGATCCACGGAGCCGTCATCAATAAGGATGTCAGAGCCTACAGGGACATCCTCGGACATCCCGGGATAGGTGGTATACAAGGTACCTTTCCTGCATTGTCCCGAAGGGTCGTCAATTATTTCGACTATATCTCCCGTATGAGCCACGAACCCTACGGCATCGGCCATTCCGGTCAGCCTGACTTCAGGACCTTTAGTATCTATAAGAATCCCTATCTTGTTGGACACTTTCCTTACGTTGTCCACTATTTTCCATGCACCTTCGACGGAGGCATGCGCAGAATTGATGCGCACTACGTTCATGCCGTTCTCATACAGCTGGCGGATGAATTCCTCCTCGCACCTGTTGTCGGCTATGGTGCATATGATCTTTGTCTTCTTCATCATTACGCGTTTCATAGTTTCCATGTCTATAGTTTTTATCCGTTTATAATGCAAATTTAATGATTTTGCACCAAATTCGGATGGGTTAACTGTGCATCTATGTCCATTTTAGGTTATATTTGTACGATTATAAAGCCTCAATGAGGCATAACAAATTTGTTACCATTCTTAACATTTTTGTTTTATAAATTGATTTTCAATAATGAATTATAAAAATGGCAGAAACTGACAATATTGGACTGAGCAAGATGCTCCCTCCCCTTCCGGAACGTATGCGGCCGACTTTATTGGACGAATATGCGGGTCAGAAACACCTTGTGGGACCGGGATGCATACTGCGGAACATGATTCAGAGCGGAAACCTTTCTTCGTTCATCCTCTGGGGTCCTCCGGGAGTCGGCAAGACTACTCTTGCGAGAATCGTGGCCAATACTCTCGACCGTGAATTCTACACTCTTTCCGCCGTATCATCCGGTGTCAAGGACGTGAGAGAGGTCATTGAGCTGGCGCGGGCTGGCAATTCCGGAGTATTCGCCTCCAAGGGCGCTCCCATATTGTTCATTGACGAGATTCACCGTTTCAACAAAGCCCAGCAGGATGCCCTTCTCGGAGCCGTGGAGGACGGTACAGTCATCCTCGTGGGTGCCACAACGGAGAATCCTTCATTCGAGGTCATTAATCCTCTTCTCTCGAGATGCCAGGTATATGTATTGAAACCGCTCGATGAAGAGGACTTGTCAACATTGCTTGACCGTGCTCTTGCAAAGGATGAGATACTTAAGCATAAAGAACTGAAAATAAATGAAAAAGAAGCTATGTTCAGATACTCTGGAGGAGATGCCCGGAAGCTTCTGAACATACTTGAGATAGTGTCTGATGCCGCATCGGAGGCCGGAAGGAAGGAGATTGACAATAAGTTCGTGGAAGAATGCCTTCAGGTCAATACCGCAAGGTATGACAAGGGCGGAGAAATGCATTATGACATCATTTCCGCATTCATCAAGAGTATCCGCGGCTCCGACCCGAACGCGGCAATCTATTATCTCGCGAGAATGCTGGACGGCGGCGAGGATCCTGTGTTCATTGCCAGAAGGTTGTGCATATCGGCATCAGAAGACGTAGGACTTGCGAATCCGAATGCAATGCTCCTTGCAAATGCATGCTTCCAGACGGTTACTGCGATTGGGATGCCTGAAGCGAGGATTCCTCTTGCAGAAGCCACGATTTATCTGGCATCCTCCCCCAAGAGCAATTCGGCATATCTCGCCATTAACAATGCCCTGGGGACCGCGAAGGAGACACGCGGGGCATCCGTCCCTCTGTATTTGCGGAATGCTCCGACTTCCCTGATGGAGAAACTCGGATACGGGGACGGCTACAAGTATGCGCACGATTATCCGGGGCATTTCACCGACCTTGAGTTCATGCCGGAAAGCCTTTCTGGCACAGTGTTTTATGAGCCGGCCGAGAACCGCCACGAAGACATTCTCAAGTCCTACCTCCAATCTTGCTGGCCAAAATATTATCCCCCTAAATGATAGATATTAATTTTACATACAGATAGCAATATCTCATTTCTCCGGACCAGGCCCTCCCAAGCGAAACTTGGGCCCCTCCCTCTAGTGCCGAGGGCGGCAAGTCCTCCGAAATGAGATATTGCTATCTGACTGAAAGACAATAAGACTAAGGATTAGAACGGATATCCGACGCCGAAATGAATGGCGAAGCCGTCCTTGCGGAACCATCTGGAAGGAGGAGCCCAACGGTCGCCCGAAGGCCTTGACGGGTCTCGGAGAACCATTCCAAGATCCACACGGATAAGGATGAAATTCACGTCAAGACGCAACCCTGCACCCCAGTCCACGGCAATCCCCTTCGCAAAATCCTTGCACGAGAATTTCCCGAGCCTGTTCTCGTCATTATCCGAATTATGCAGCGTCCAGACATTGCCCGCATCGAGAAAAACCGCCCCGTCAATCTTCCAGAACATCTTGAAACGATATTCCAGATTCCCCTCTATCTTCATGTCGCCGGTCTGGTTCGGAATTACGAACGTCGTATCCTTCGCACTCAATCCGGGGCCGACGCTTCTCGCCTGCCAACCTCTCAGGCTGTTCGCACCTCCGCTATAGAAATGCTGCTCGAAAGGAAGAGCGGACGAATTGCCGTATGAAAAACCTGCCCCGGCCAGAAAACGCGTTGCAATGGCCTGATTCTCGTTCTTGCCGAAAAACCATGTCTTGCCCGCAGTGAACTCTCCCCTTACGTACTGCGAATACGGAGTGTTCCAGATGATTCTGGAACCTTCTTCATTCCTGTTCATCAACGGATTGAAAAGACTCAGCAGATTACCTGCCAGATTCGCCTGGAACTTGAAATAATGATAAGTCCGGCGGGGAATGACATCAGTATTCGTCGTATAATACAATGTCCCGCCGAGACCGAGGTCGAAATGGTCCTGATACGCATTCCTCATGAAAGGATTTCCGGCAAGAGATTCATAAAAAACCGGATCGATATTGAATAGCCTTACAATATTGAGCTGTATCGGATTGAACTGGAAATACAATTTCTTGTGCGAGCCGGTATAGCCATATGATGTAGATATTATATTCCGCTTGTACTCAGGTCTGTTCTGAAAATTATATGAAGCTTTTATTTCAGTACTCGGGACGGCCTTGCTGAATCTGTCAGCAGGCACCAGGAGGAATCTCGGGAAACGGATTCCGGCAGACACGCCGAACTCAGTCGAACGGATATCGTCATTGAACTTGAACTGGAAATTTCCCATGAAATTCAGATTCAGCACTTCACCTCCCCGGAACAGATTCTTGTGATAATACGAGAGTCCCGGCGAGACGCCGAGCAGACCGCTTGAATTAGAAGAGCCTTCGAGATTGAACTTGAACCCCTGAAGCTTTGAAGGCGTGAGATTCACGGAAGCGTCCACCGTCCCGGGACCGGATTCCGTGACCTCCACATTTACCCCGCCGAGAATGCTCAAGGCAGAGAATCTCGAATATGTGTTGTTCACCACCGCCTCGCTATACAGGTCTCCAGGGCGGATTGTGTTCAAGTCACGTATCACCTTTTCCCTGAGACGAAGACTCTGGGGATGCGAAATGGAGACATCTCCGAAATTGTACTTTACAATCGGAACGGCTTCCTTCGGTGTCTCGTTCCTCGTATATTCATTGATCCGGTATTCGAGACGGGCACCGCCCACGCCGCCCAAAGTATCGGCCTGGAAGAAATAATAATTCTTCGAAAAACCGTAATAACCCTTGTTCCTGAGCTTCGCAGCCGACCTCTGGGTTTCGTTCTCAAGCAATTCCTCGGAAAGCCAGTCACCCCTGTGTATCAATGACTTCGCAGTATCCGCATAGAAATCCTCCCGGAAATCGGAATTGTCAGGCAATTCATATACTATATCGGTGATTTCATACCGGCGTCCGAGTTCTACATTGTACCGGACCTTGGCTATCCTGTTTTTCACCGTCACCTCGGGCGTGATGACTGATCCGTAATACCCGAGATACTCCAGATGCCGGGTCATGTTCTCCGCCGAGGATTCCACCAGATCCGGGTTGAAAACCACCGGAGGAGTTCCGATTTTCCGGAAAAGCCGGCCGAAGAAATTGTCCTTGCCACCACCCCAGTTATAGACGTTCAGGAAAGGATTCCATCCGAAAATGATTGAAGAACCGGGTTTCTGCTTGATATATGGTTCAATCTTGTTCGGATTGAACTTGGAGTCTCCGGAAATCTTTATGTCGTTCGAAGCCAGCCTGCACTCCCCTTCTGCGAGCACACGTGTAGTGCTGCACGAAACAGACATGACCGCGAGCAGCAGAAAAAGAGGAAATATGTGCCTGCAACCTTTCATACAAGCTTCAAATTATACAAAAATATGCTTTTTGACAGATATTCTCAAATAAAATGGAACTATTTTCAATTCGATAAACTATATTTGCAAACTATTCCGGAGCTCTGAATCCGGGCTGTATATTTTTTGTATAACCAAACACCGTTTTCATTATCAAGGGATGAAGAACAAGTATATCGATCTGGTCGGTCAGACCTTCGATTTTCCTCAGGATGAATTCAGGGTCGAAGACGGAACCCTGTATGTGAATGACATCAACATGATGGACATCGTCAAGGAGTATGGCACTCCTCTGAAAATCACCTACCTGCCTAAAATCAGCAGTCAGATACAGAGGGCAAAGCGCATGTTCCGCAACGCAATGAGCAAAGTGAGCTATGAGGGAGAATACCACTACTGCTACTGCACGAAGAGTTCACAGTTTGAGTTCGTCCTCGAAGAGGCTCTCAAGAACAATGTTCATATCGAAACCTCGTCAGCCTATGACCTCGACCTCATAAGATGCCTGAAGGACAAGGAATTGGTGGACAAGGACCTGATAATCATCTGCAACGGTTTCAAAAGGCCACAGTACATCAAGAACATAGCCTCGTTCCTGAACGCCGGATGGCACAATCTCATCCCTGTTCTCGACAACAAGAACGAGCTCGAAGACCTCGATGACCTCATCGAGGTACCGACCAACCTCGGAATCAGAATTGCAGCCGAGGAGGAGCCGTCATTCGACTTCTACACCTCAAGGCTCGGAATACGTTACAGCGACATCATTCCCTTCTACAAGAACGGAATCAGCAAGAATCCGAAGTTCAAGCTGAAAATGCTGCATTTCTTCATCAATACGGGTATCCGCGACACATCATATTACTGGAACGAACTTTCCCGCTGCCTTAACCTCTACTGCGATTTGAAGCAGATCTGTCCGGAGCTCGATTCCCTGAACATCGGTGGAGGTCTTCCTATAAAGACCTCTCTCACATGGGATTACGACTACAAATACATGATCGAGGAGATTGTGTACCAGATCAAGACCATGTGCGAGTCCCACGGTGTGCCTGTCCCTGACATTTATTCCGAGTTCGGCAACTTCACCGTCGGCGAATCAGGTGCTACGATTTTCAAGGTGCTTGATGTCAAGCAGCAGAACGACAGGGAGTGCTGGTACATGGTGGACAACTCTTTCATGACCACCCTTCCTGACACCTGGGGACTGAACCAGAGATTCATCCTTCTCCCGCTGAACAAATGGAATGACGAGTATCACAGGGTCTTCCTCGGCGGACTCACATGCGACAGCAAGGACTATTACAATTCCGAGGCTCACGCCAATGCAATCTTCCTCCCGACGGTACGGAACCGCAGGGACCCGCTCTATATCGGATTCTTCCATACCGGAGCATATCAGGAGGCAATTTCCGGCTACGGCGGAGTGAAGCATTGTCTCCAGCCTTCCCCGAAACACATCATCATCGACAGGGACAAGGAAGGCAAACTGAACACCAGAATGTTCGCTCCTGAGCAGAGCTACGAGTCAATGCTCAAGATTCTCGGATATTAATATGCTTTCAGCAAATGAAATAAAACTGGTCCGTTCTCTCTCGGAAAAGAAATTCCGGGACAAGACGGGCCTTTTCATTGCAGAAGGCGATAAAATGACGGACGAAGCCCTGCGTTCAGGATTCACCGTGGAGAAAATCTACAGGAGGGACGAAATCGGGGAAGAAACGATGAAACGCATCAGCGCCACATCTTCCGGGACTCCATCACTTGCAGTAATACGAAAACCTTTGGATATCAATATAGAAGATAGTGCATCCCACATTGATTCATCCTGCAGTTCCGGACTGTTCCTCGCATTGGATTCCATCCGGGACCCCGGCAATCTCGGGACTATCCTCAGGATAGCCGACTGGTTCGGAATAAATACGGTTTACGCAAGCAAGGACACTGTGGACCTTTTCAATCCGAAGGTCGTACAGGCGACGATGGGTGCGATTTTCAGGGTAAAATTCCATTATACTGACATACCTTCTTTATGCTCGGCCGTGAGGCAATCAGGTGGTGAGGTCTATGGCACATTCCTCGACGGGGACGACATATATGAATCTGACATAGCAGTTGGAGACAATGGCATCTCATTGATAGTCATAGGCAACGAGTCCGAGGGCATTTCGAAGGCAGTGGAATCGGAGGTGAGCGGAAGACTTTTCATCCCGCGATACCCTGCGGACCGTGAAGGCTCTGAATCACTGAATGCGGCCGTTGCGACAGCCGTAACAGTGGCGGAATTCCGCAGACGGGCAGCAATGCGGAAAGGCAGGTAAACCATACTGACTACATACATGGACACAGACATCACACTCATCCGGCCGGAAGATTTCAAGAGTACGGACTACGATTCTCTTATCAAATTCAGAATCAAGAGAATACTGATGATATGCAGCAATTACGATGCATTCATCATGGAAGAGGACGGACAGATAGAATCCCAGGTGTACAAGGAATATGTCGGGCTGAACATGTCCGACCCGCCTACATTCGTCTGGGCCGAGTCCGCCGCCGGAGCAAGGCTTGTGTTGGAGAGCGAAGCTGATATCGACATCATCATCTGCATGTACAACGATATCGACCAGGACATATTCCCCCTCGCTTCCGAAATCAAGGAATCCGGCAAGAACATCCCTTTCGTGCTGCTGATGCATTATTCCAGGGAAATCAGGAAGCGCGTGACTTCCCGCACCGACTCTGCCGTGGATTTCGTGTTCAGCTGGCATGGCAATGCCGACCTCATCCTCGCAATCATCAAACTTTTCGAAGACAGGAAGAATGCAGACGATGACATACTCACCACCGGGGTGCAGGCAATATTGCTTGTCGAAGACTCAATTCGTTATTACTCAACATATCTGCCAGAGTTATATAAACTGATACTTACGCAGAGCAATGAATTCCTGAAGGAAACCCTGAACGAGGACCAGCAGAAAAAGAGGAAGAGGTCCAGGCCTAAAATCCTGCTTGCCACATGCTATGACGAGGCTCTGTCCATATACGAGAAATACAGGGGACATTTCCTCGGAATCATATCCGACGTCGGTATGGTTGTCCACAAGGGAGATCCTCCCAAGAGCGAAAAACTCGATGCCGGACTGGAGCTCGTGAACATGATCCGCCGTGACGACCCGCTCATGCCGGTGCTCCTGCAGTCCTCACAGGGAAGCGTGGGAGAAATCGCACAGAAAATGGGAGTGGGATTCCTGAAGAAGTATTCCAGGACATTGTTCATGCAACTTGCAGACTACATCAAATCCGAATTCGGATTCGGAGACTTCGTGTTCAAGGACGAAAAAGGTATCGAATACGGAAGGGCCGCCAATCTTCAGGAACTGGAGGAGGTAATCCAGCACGTCCCGGACAGGATTTTAGTCAGCAATACCTCCCGCAACATGTTCTCCAAGTGGTTCTTCGCGAGAGGACTATTCACCCTTGCAGAGAAATTCAGGCAGGTACACCACGACATTGCTACAGAAGCGCGTGAATATCTCACAAAAGAGGTTCAGGCTTACCACAAGGCGATGGGACGAGGTATAATTGCGGAATACTCCCCTGAGAACTACGACAGATACATCTCGTTCGCGAGAATCGGAAACGGCTCCCTCGGAGGCAAGGCAAGAGGTCTGGCATTTCTCAACAAACTGATTGACAAATACTCCCTGACATCCGCATATACGGACATCAGCATATCAATACCTCGTACAGTCGTCATCACGACCGACTATTTCGATGAGTTCATCGTGGAAAACGGCCTGCAGTATGTGATTGACTCGGAACTTTCCGATTCCGAGATTCTGTCCGAGTTTGTTGCATCCAGGCTTCCGGAGAATCTGATTTCGGAGCTTAAAAGCTATCTTAAAACTGTCACCACTCCCCTTGCGATAAGGTCCAGTTCGAAGCTCGAAGATAGCAATTACCAGCCTTTTGCCGGCGTGTATTCCACATACATGATTCCTCTCACTGAGAACAAGGACCAGATGCTCAGGATGTTGGACAAGGCTATCAAAAGTGTTTATGCATCTGCATACTACAATGGCAGCAAGACCTATATCCAGTCCACGGGAAATCTCCAGAGCGAGGAAAAGATGGCTGTAATTGTCCAGAGTATCTGCGGTTCCGCTCATGGCGGATTATATTACCCGCTACTCTCGGGAGTAGGAAGGAGCATCAACTTCTACCCTATAGCGAACGAGAAAGCCGGAGACGGAATAGTCAACATGGTCTTCGGACTCGGCAAATCCGTGGTAGAAGGCGGCAAGACATTGAGATTCAGTCCGAAATACCCTAAAAAGATACTTCAGCTTTCACAGCCGGAGCTCGCAATGAGGGACAGCCAGAAGAAAATGTACGCACTCGACCTGAGGCCTGGAGCATTCAAGATTTCGAGGAATGAAGGGGTCAATTTCGCCCATATCCCGGTAACTGACGCTATCCGGTCATACCCTCATTCGGATATGGTATTCTCGACTTATTGCTATGCAGACCAGAGGATTGTACCGGGAACGGAGAGGAACGGGGCACGCATTGTATCTTTCGATGCAATCCTCCGTTACGGGAAATATCCTCTTGCCAAAGCCCTTTCCGAGATAATGCAGATATGCCGCAAGGAACTCCTCTGCGAAGTGGAGATGGAATTCGCAGCTGACCTGCACGATGACGGAAGACTGTCATTGAAACTGCTTCAGGTAAGACCGATAAGTTCCTATGCCACAGAGTCAGAGCTTGATTTTGACAAAGTATGCGAATCCCTCGCGCAGAAGTTCGTCCTTTCGTCAAGAGCCCTCGGAGTCGGACTTGTCAGCGGCATTAAACACATAGTATATGTATCCCCGGAGAAATTCGACTCGGCCCATACGCGGGAGATTGCTGCAGAAATCGCAGGAATCAACAATCTTTTCAAAGGAAACGATGAAGGATATCTGCTCATAGGCCCGGGCAGATGGGGCTCATCCGATCCTAATCTCGGAATTCCTGTTTCGTGGAGCGACATCTCCGAGGCGAGAATGATAGTGGAATGCGCCCTGCCTGGATTCCGTGTGGAACCGAGCCAGGGAACGCATTTCTTCCAGAACATTACGTCTCTCGGAGTAGGATACCTTTCTGTAGATACCGTGTCCGGAGAAGACGGAATGATTGATTTTCAAGCCATTGCATCATTGCCAGAGGAGCTGGGCAGCTACAGGTGGACACGTGTGATGAACACGGAAAAAGAACTTGTGGCCTATATAGACCACAAGAACAGCAAGGCAGTTGCCGGACTTAAGATTGAGGAATCTCCTGCTGACTGAGACGCACTATGACCCCGTCCATAGCCGGGACATGAACATGTATCGGGCGCTCATGATTGAGATTCTCCGTCTCCGGCAGTTCGAGCCATGTGAAAGCATGCTCCGGGATTGAAATCATCATGTCCGAATCATTAGCCGAGAAATTGCAGACTATCAGAAGGGTCTCTTCCCCACAGTCTCTCAGGAATGCGAAATGCCTGTCAATGCAGAATCCGTCCGATGAGAGATTGCAGTAATTCAGGTCATACACGCTCCCGCTCTTCACTGCATCATCTTCAGTGGCGAAGCGGAGGGACTCACGATATCTTCCAAGAAGAGATTTCTCACTGTCAGTCAATGCCTTTGTATCTCCGTGGATAAACTTGTATAGCCTCTGGTATTTCTCCGGACACCACCAATCGAAGATTGAAGTCCGTCCGTCCACACCGCTGAACCCGGCATGGTCCATTCCCCTTTCACCGATTTCCTGCCCGCAGTAGATCATGAAGGATGCCCGGTTGAAGAAAAGAGACGCATATAATGCGGCAAAACAGTTCCCCGCCTCCTCACCGAAGAATTCGGAAGCGAATCTCTGCTCGTCGTGATTCTCGAGGAAATTAAGCATATACGGCTGAAGGTCACCGAGGGACTGCCAGTTCCAGGTGATTTTCCTTGCTGATTGCCACGCCTCGACAGGTACTCCAGTATCCTTGACATTCTTCTCTACAACGGCCCTCACAGTATCATACATTCCTGACTTGTCATATAGCAAGTCGAAACCGACCTCCCGTATATACTTGTTGTACAGGTTCTTCTGATATACTTCAGCAATGAACAGCATATCAGGCCATAACTTCTTGACCTCACGTATCAGCCACGTGAAGAATGCCGGGGGCACAAGTTCCACCATGTCGCAACGGAATCCGTCCACACCCATTCCTGCCCAGAAGCGGACTATGTCGAGCATCTTGTCCCAGGTCCGGGTATGAGTGTCACAATAATTTATCTTCACTGTGTCATACCAGTCGTTGACTGAAGGTGAACATGTATAGGCATTCCCTGAAGCCATGGCAGGATTTTCCTCAGAGGTCTGGTTCCCGACCGGCAGGACAAGGGAAGAGCCGGGATAATAGAAAAAATCATTCTCCTCCCTCCAGTGCACGGAAACGTCATCTCCTTCTCCGAGAGCCTCCATCCCAGTAGGAGAAGGATGATTCGAAGTAAATGATTTATAATCTCTTGCAACGTGATTCGGGACGAAATCAATGATGACTTTCAGGCCGGCGGCATGCGTCCTTTCAACCAATGAACGGAACTCATCCATCCTATGGTCCGGGTCGTCAGCCATATAAGGATTGACATCATAATAGTCCGTAACCGCATAAGGTGAACCGGCTTTTCCTTTCACCCAGTCTTGTGAAGAAGGCGTGCACCCTGCATAGGATGTCGTTGTAGCATGCCTGAGAATTCCCGTGTACCAAACATGAGTTACACCAAGAGAGCGGATATAGTCCAATGAAGCAGCATCGATGCCGCTGAACCGGCCAGATCCGTTCTCTTCAAGCGTCCCGTTTACTTTCTGAAGTTTTTCAGCATTTCCCCACTGGCGGGGAAACATCTGATATATGATTATTTTCTCCATTTAAGCGAAATTTGATACCTTTCAGCCCTGCATAATCCATGCCCGAAAAGTGTCCGAAACATCGCTACATTTCATCCGGAGCGTATTTGAACGGATCAAGAACAGAACTGTATTCGCAGTAGTCCTCATCCTTGAAGAATCTCTTGAGCTCTATTTCAGCATTTTCCGGAGAATCGGATGTATGCACGACATTTTCCTGGGCGCTCATGCAATAGTCCCCGCGAATCGTTCCCGGCACTGCATTGCTTCCTTTCGTAGCTCCGGCCATTTCCCTGACCACCTTCACAGCCTCGTAACCTTCCCAGCAGCAGAGCACTACCGGTGCTGCCATCATTCCGTTCTTCAGCCATGGGAAGAAAGGTCTGTCCTTCAGATGCGCATAATGTACGTCAAGAATCTCTTCAGTAAGGCGTACCATCTTCATGGCAACAAGTTTGAGACCCCTTTTCTCGAATCTTGAAATGACTTCCCCGATCAGTCCTCTCTGCACTGTTCCGGGCTTGAGGATAACCAACGTTCTTTGTGTCATGATATATCAGTTTTAATGTTTATTCGGCTTGTTTTACAAATTTAACAAAAAAATGTTCATTATGTTGAATATTTTTGTATTTTCGCGCAGAACACTTATAAAACATGACAACAGACACTACTTACACCATTGGGATTGATTTCGGAAGTGATTCCGTAAGAGCAATCATGGTAGATACAGCCACAGGAAATTGTATCGCAGAGTCCACCCGGAACTACACGAGATGGGGACTTGGCCTGAACTGTGATCCGTCCGTTTCACAGTTCAGGCAACATCCCTCGGACTATATCGAGGGAATGGAAGCCGTAATCAGGGACGTGGTCTCACATTGTCCTTCACCGGAAGCAATAAAGGCAATATCCATTGACACAACATCCAGTACTCCTTGCCTCGTGGACAGCAATCTCACCCCTTTGTGCCTGCTCGAAGAATATCGGGAGAACCCTGATGCGATGTTCATCCTGTGGAAAGACCATACGGCTGAGGCGGAGGCCACGCTCATAAACAGACACATCGGGATGGCCCAAGAGAATTATGCCCGCCATTCCGGAGGCTATTATTCATCTGAATGTTTCTGGTCCAAGATTTTGCACGTGCTGAAGCATTCTCCGGAGCTGAAGAAGAAAGCGTTCACCGCCGTGGAACTATGCGACTGGACCACGGCGCAGCTGACAGGAGTGACGAGCACCCATGAGATGCGGTCAAGTCTCTGTGCTGCAGGCTCCAAGAAGATGTGGGCAGAGGAATGGGGAGGATACCCGCCACTTGATTTCTTCGAATCATTTGCCAAGCAGCTCACTCCCATAGCGAGGAATCTGCCGTCAAAGGTATATGACTGCACTAAGAGTGCCGGCTGTCTGTGCAGGGACTGGGCAATCAAGACAGGACTTTCGACAGATGTAGTCATAGGAATCGGCAATATAGACGCACACTCAGGAGCAGTAGGAGCGGGAATCGCTGAAGGCACGATGGCATTGAACCTCGGAACATCCTCATGCTACATGGCAGTGATGAAAGACAAGTCGTTCAAGCGGAAGATGATAGATGGAATCTTCGGTCAGGTATATGGTTCAATATTGCCCGGTATGACCGGCTTTGAGGCCGGAATGTCGGCATTCGGAGACATTTTCGCCTGGATTGAACGGATGCACAAATGGAGTTTCGGTGACCTTGAAGGGCCGGAAGTGGAAGAGATGAAGAAGAACATGCTCAGCAGATTCACTGAAGAGGCTTCACTCATCGAACCGGACATTTCATTGCCATTGGCTACGGACTATCTGAACGGAAGACGCTCCCCTTCTCCGGACAGCAAACTGAAAGCCACTGTCACAGGTCTCACGCTTGCCACCACTCCTGCCCAGGTTTTTTATGCACTTGCAGAAGCGGCTGCGTTCGGCACGAAAGCCATCATAGAGCACTTGTCTGCTAACGGGGTCAAGATCGTGGAACTTGTGGCAGTCGGAGGAATCACGCACAAATCCCCGTTCATCATGCAAATGATTGCAGATGTCACAGGCAGGGAACTGTCGGTTTCGGCCAGCAACCAATCATGTGCACTCGGAGCTGCCATCAACGCATCCGTAGCATGCGGAGTCCACAAGAACGTGGAAGAAGCACAGAAAGCAATGTGCCCTCCTGCTGAAAAGACTTACAAGCCGGATCGCAGCAGAAGGGACATTTTTCTGGAAAGATATCACAAATATCTGAAACTCAGCAGAATAAAATAATATCAGATATCCGGGACGAATCAATATTCGTCCCAGGACTTTATCTGGATATCGTCCATGCTCATCGAGCAGAACGCGCGGATGAACGCGACTGCGAGACGGGCATTGGTGAATAGCGGAATATTGAAGTCGATGGCCGCCCTCCTGATATGATATCCGTTGGACAATTCCTCTCCGGTGAAATTTTTAGGGATATTGATCACCATTTCCACCTCCTTGTTCCTTATCAGGTCGATTGCCGGTGTGAACCTGCCCTTGAATACAGGATTGTCACACTCGCTCGGCCAGAGAACTCTCTCGCACGGTATGCTGTTCTCAATGAAATACTTATATGTTCCGCCTGTAGCATAGAGTTCATAGCCGTGTTCCACGAGTATCTTGCAGGCGCGGAGCATGTCGGCCTTCTGCAGCGGGTCACCGGTGGAGAGAAGAATCTTCTTCTTTGGAATCGTATTGCCGACTGAGAGGACGGACTTCAGAAGAGCCTCGTCGAGATTGTCTCCGATACAGCCCACCTCTCCGGTGGACGACATGTCAACACCGAGCATAGGGTCAGCCTCCTCAAGACGCGCAAACGAGAACTGGGATGATTTCACACCCACATAGTCGAGGTCGAAAGCGCTCTTCTGCGGAGCTGCCGGATGCTTCCCGAGCATAACTTTGGTTGCCAGTTCTATAAAATTGATTTTCAGTACTTTGGACACGAACGGAAAACTTCTTGATGCCCTGAGGTTGCACTCGATTACCTTGATCTGGTTCTCCTTCGCGAGGAACTGGATATTGAACGGTCCTGAAATCCTCAATGCCATGGCAATCTGCCTCGCTATCTTCTTGATACGCCTTACTGTCTCCACATAGAGCTTCTGCGGAGGGAACTGAATGGTGGCGTCGCCGGAATGTACACCCGCATATTCGATATGCTCCGAAATGGCGTAGGCGAGAACCTCACCGTTGTCCGCCACCGCATCGAACTCGATTTCCTTGCACCTGTCCATGAACTTGCTTATCACGACCGGATGTTCCTTGGACACGTCGGAGGCGAGTGAAAGGAAACGGCGCAGCTGGTCATTGTCATAGCAGACATTCATCGCAGCACCTGAAAGCACGTATGACGGCCTGACGAGAACCGGGAATCCGACCTTGTCAATGAACCTGTCCACATCATCCATCGTGGTGAGCTCGCTCCATTCCGGTTGGTCAACGCCGAGGGAATCCACGATGCTTGAGAACTTGTTGCGGTCCTCGGCCTTGTCAATGTCCTGCGCCTTGGTTCCGAGAATCGGGACATCAGCGCGTGATAGCCTGAGGGCCAAGTTGTTAGGAATCTGTCCTCCCACTGACACCACTACTCCGTGAGGATCCTCCATCTCTATGATGTCCATGACTCTCTCGAAAGTAAGCTCGTCGAAATAGAGCCTGTCGCACATGTCGTAGTCGGTGGAGACGGTCTCCGGATTGTAATTGATGAGAACTCCCCTGTAGCCTTCCTTGCGGATGGTCTCGATGCAGTTGACCGAGCACCAGTCGAACTCCACGGAACTTCCGATGCGGTAAGCTCCTGATCCGAGTACGACAACGGATTTCCTGTCACCCTCGAAATGGATGTCGTTGTAAACTCCGTTGTATGTGAGATAGAGATAGTTCGTGGCAGCCGGGAATTCGGCGGCGAGAGTATCTATCTGCTTGACTACAGGAACGATACCCTTGGACTTTCTGTAGGCGCGGACAATGTCCTGGTTTGCTGCGGACGGACCCTTGTCCTTGAATATTGCACGCTGGATCTGGAAATCCGAGAAGCCCTGGCATTTCGCAAGCCTCAGCAAATCATCCGGCATCGACTCGAGAGTGTCATATCTGTGCATCTCGTTGTAAGTGCCGACAATATTGGAAAGTTTGTCGAGGAACCATCTGTCGATCTTGGTAAGGGCATGGATCTGATCCACCGTGTATCCGGCTCTCATTGCCTTGGAAATCACGAAGATACGCTTGTCTGTAGGCTCCTTCAGGGCCTCGTCTATGTCAGCTACGTGGAATTCCTTGTTCCCTACGAATCCGTGTGCTCCCTGCCCTATCATCCTGAGACCTTTCTGGATTGCCTCTTCGAAAGAACGTCCTATGGACATCACCTCTCCGACACTCTTCATGCTGGAGCCGATTTTCCTCGAGACTCCGTGGAACTTGGAAAGGTCCCATCTCGGAATCTTGCAGACAATGTAATCCAATGCCGGCTCGAAGAATGCAGGAGTGGTCTTGGTCACGGAGTTCTTCAGGTCGAACAGACCATATCCCAGACCGAGCTTTGCAGCCACGAATGCGAGAGGATAACCTGTAGCCTTGGATGCGAGCGCTGATGAACGGGACAGTCTGGCATTCACCTCGATCACCCTGTAGTCCATCGCGTGCGGGTCATAGGCATACTGCACGTTGCACTCACCAACGATTCCGATATGACGGACAATCCTTATGGACAGCTCGCGGAGGAAATAATAGTCCTGATTCGTCAATGTCTGGGAAGGAGCAACGACAATGCTCTCTCCTGTATGGATTCCGAGCGGGTCGAAATTCTCCATGTTGCAGACAGTGATGCAATTGTCATATTTGTCTCTTACTACCTCATATTCAATCTCTTTCCATCCCTTCAACGACTTCTCCACAAGAACCTGCGGAGAGAACGAGAAGGCTTTCGTACAAAGTTCCTCGAGCTGCTCGTCATTCTCGCAGAAACCCGAACCGAGACCTCCGAGAGCATAGGCTGCTCGTACAATCAGAGGATAACCGAGTTCATGCGCTGCTGCTTTGGCCTCCTCCAGATTCTCTGCCGGGTGGGACTTGATGGTCTTTACATCAATCTCGTCCAGCTTCTTTACGAACAGTTCCCTGTCCTCAGTGTCCATGATGGCCTGGACAGGAGTACCGAGCACCTCCACCGCATATTTCTCGAGGACTCCTTTCTCATAAAGCTCGACACCGCAGTTGAGAGCGGTCTGTCCGCCAAATGAGAGCAGGATGCCCTGAGGACGCTCCTTGGCAATGACCTTCTCCACGAAATACGGAGTCACGGGAAGGAAATAAATCTTGTCGGCGACACCTTCCGAGGTCTGTACCGTGGCGATATTAGGATTGATGAGTACGGTCTCGATACCTTCTTCCATCAATGCCTTGAGAGCCTGTGATCCGGAATAGTCGAATTCACCGGCCTGTCCGATTTTCAATGCTCCTGAACCCAGGATGAGGACTTTCTTTATATTGGGGTTTTTCATATTGTCTGCTATTATTGGTTACACGCTCACAACTTGCTGATGAATTCGTCGAACAGGAATTCCGTATCTGTAGGACCGCTTGAGGCCTCAGGATGGAACTGCACGGAACAGAACGGCTTGGACTTGTGGCGGATACCCTCGTTAGTCCCGTCGTTCATGTTCACGAACCAAGGCTCCCAGTCAGAGCCGAGGGCGGAAGGATCCACCGCATAACCATGATTCTGTGAAGTGATGAAACATTTGTTCGTACCAAGCATCCGTACAGGCTGGTTATGGCTCCTGTGTCCGTATTTGAGCTTGTATGTCGTAGCTCCTGCAGCACGAGACAGAAGCTGGTTTCCCATGCAGATGCCGAAAATCGGCTTGTCCCCTTCAAGAGCCTTGCGGAGCCTCTCGACTGTAACCTGGCAGAATTCCGGATTGCCCGGCCCGTTGGAAATGAAGAGTCCGTCATAATCGAGGCTGAGGAAATCATAATCCCACGGCACCCTGATCAGCTCGACTCCCCTGTCCACGAAACATCTGAGAATATTGTGCTTTACACCGCAGTCCACGAGAACGACTTTCTTGTCACCGGAACCGTACCTGATGACTTCCTTGCAGCTTACCACGTCTATCTGATTGTCAAGGTTCGGGTCATGCACCTCGGACGGATCCACAGCGTCCTGTCCTTCCGGAACAATGACTCCGAGCATGGAACCGTTTTCCCTGAGGACTTTGGTAAGCTCTCTCGTGTCGATTCCGTAGATTCCCGGAATTTTCTGCTCCTTGAGCCACTGGTCAAGACTCTTGACAGCGTTCCAGTGACTGTACTGGAAAGAGTACTCCGAAATTACCAGACCCCTTACCCAGATTTTCTCCGACTCGAAATTGGCAGAAATGCCGTAACTGTCAGTACCCTCGTCAGGCACACCGTAGTTGCCGATAATCGGATAGGTCACACAGAGAATCTGACCTGAATAAGAAGGGTCGGTCAGGCTCTCGGGATAACCTACCATTGCCGTGGAGAACACGACTTCACCGTCACAAGGCTTGTCATAGCCGAACGACCACCCTTTCAGTTCCATTCCGTTCTCAAGACGGAGCGTGGCTCGAAGTTTCTTTTCCATTTAAGTGAACGAATATTTAAAAAAAACGGCCATCCCTTGACGGGAACGGCCAATAATCAATTGATGTCCAAAAACAACGACGCCACCGGAAAACCGGAAAATAACAAGTATGTGCCTGTCTTCATCATAGCGTTGCGTCTGTTAATGATTTCAGAATGCAAATATAGCAATTATTTTGAATAATCATTAACAGAACGGCCAAAAAGACTCAAAGCACAAACATCAGGGATATCCTCAGATCCTTCGGAGCGATGAACCCGTCCTTTGGCGAGCCGTAGGTTTTCCTGACACCGCCCCAAAATCCGACTCCGAAATCAAGATTCAGATGACGGGCCAGCATCAGCGAGTATCCGAGAGACAGACCTGCACCGTACTTGTCGTTGACACCGTTCATGTAGTCGAAAGGCATTCCGGCAGCATTGCAGTCCTCTGCAGCCACGAAACCTCTCATCCACATTCCGCTGTATGTATACCAAGGCCAGTAGCGGGCACCTATCGAATACCCTCTGCGCTTGTCCTGAAGGTCACCGTTCCTGAAAGACCAGTTGTTTATCTCGAAAACGACGTCGGCTGACCAATGGCGGCCAACTGCATATTCCACAGAGGCATTGACAGTGGCAAGATCTGCCCATCCGAGCAGATTCGTTGATACTGCAAGTGGACCTCTGAGCCCTTCCCTGTCACGCACTGGACGCCATCCCCCTTCACTGAGACTGTAAGAGATTCCGAACAGGGCGTCCCCAGCCAGAGCTTTGCCGCCGCCTTTTCCGGTAAGACGTCCTGACATTGCCCTGCCGCGCAGGTCAAGGACGAAGCTCATCCTGTCATCCACCTTGAAATCGCTGAGCAGACCGACTCCTGCAGAATAATCCCTTCCCATGCTTCCTGCATAATGATTCCATGTATTCATGACACCGAAATGCAGGTACGGGGAAGCCGTGTAAACGCGGTCCGGGCGATATCCTCCTATGGCATTGGACATGTTCCAGAGCACATCTGCATGGAGATAGAAATTGTCATATACCCTGTTGCCGGACTTGATTGTATTCTCGAACAAGAATCCCATGCGTCCTCCCCATTCAGGAGAGAACCATTTTCCGAGAGAAAGCTCTATTGCAGGAGCAGGTCTCCCGCTGAATTCGCTCCAGCTGTCCATGACCAGGCCGAGACCTCCTGTCATCTGGAAGAACCAGTTGCCGCCAAGATTGTTCAGAATGATTCCTGTTCCGTCAGAATCCCAACGGTATTTTCCGAGGTCCAGCATGAGTCCGGCCATCGCAGAACCCTGTGCAGCATAGCCTGACGAACTGCCGAACTGCCTCTCGGACAGCAATATGCCCCTGAGGTCAAGGAATGCAGAAAGTCTTCCGGAAAGCCTCCAGGAATTCAGGAGTCCGGCACCTGCCGCAAAATTCCTGCTCATGCCGCCTTCTTTCCTGCTGACCAAAGAAGCTCCCATTGAAGCATAAGGTGCAATGCTCCAGATTCTCTCCGGATCATACCCGGCAATCGTCCCCCTCAGGTCCCAGAGAACGTCTCCATGGATGAAATTCCAGGTATAGTCCCTTCCGTGAGCCTCAATTCGGTTCGACTGGTAACCCAGTCTTGCTCCGAACGAAGGCGAGAAGTATTTGCCGATACCAAGATCAAATGCAGGCCGGATGCTGAGATTGTCGAGATTGCGGACTGACATTGACACGCCGCTGATTCCTCCTGCCGCATATGCGAACCAATTACCTCCGAATCCGTTATACTCCAAAGGTCCCCTTGAATATTGCATCCTTTCGTCAGGAGCGGCACTTCCCGCCTTTCCTGAGCGGACATGTCCATGTGGATTCCATCCGCGGTTTCCTCCAATATTATATGCAAGTCCGGCAAGTATCGAAGTCTGCACCAGGACACCTGACGGCTTCTCTGAGGCCCTTCCGTTTACTGCAGTTGCCCTGAAATCAGCGAAAATGTCGAAATCACGGCTCACTGCAAATGTATTGTACAATCCGGCTCCGGATGCGAATTCCGTCTTGATCCTGCCGCCATATCTTTCATTGGTATTGAACACTCCGAAATGTGCGTAAGGAATGAAATTCCATATATGACCGTTCTTCTTGCGGAGGACTGTATTTGTAAAATTCCACATTGCATCCGCATGAACGTAAGCGAAACTGTATTTCCCTCCGTCACCGGCCCCGCGCATGTTGAGACCTTGCACACCGATACGCGCTCCTGCATACGGAGCCAACCATTTTCCTATGTTGAATTCAGCAGACGGCGCGAAAGTTCCTGTCCATTTACGGACGTTCGTCATGGCATCAACACCTCCTCCTACTGCCATGAACCAGTCCTCGAAGAATCTTCCGTTGCGCCTGAAGCCTTCGTCATAGGCTTCCGGGAAAGGCATGTCCCAGCCCTGATTCCCTATCTTGAACTGAAGTCCGGCAAGTCCGGAGACCATAAGGATGTGACCGCGGGGAGAACCGATTGAACGTTCATTCATCATCGTGGTCCTGATATCCAAATAAGCGCTGACCCTGTCAGTGAGCCTGAAAGAGTTGAGAAGGCCGACACCTGCACCGAATCCCTTGCTTGCCAGGCTGCCGGACTGAGTATTCAGGACAAGTCCCATATTCACATATGGTGCAAGCGTCCACAGACGGTCAGGATCATATCCTTCGGCAGTACCGAAAATATCCCACAGAATGTCTCCGTGGAGATAATTGTACCAATATGTATTGTCAACCGAGGACATTTTGAGTCCCTGCCATCCGCCCCGAGCTCCGAACATCGGGGAAAACCACTTTCCGAGAGTGAAGTCGAGACCAAGGCGTGCATACGAATCGAAACTTCCGACATTCTGGTTCAGGGCGTTCACACCCACCGCACCGGACACATACCAATTGTCCTTGAAACGGTCCGAGTACCCGTATTGCTGCGCTCCGGCCATCACGGATGATAGGAATGCCGCGGCAGCTATTATCAATGATTTCTTCATGTTTCCTCCTTAGTCTTTGTCAAGTCCATATTTGCGGATCAGGACACTGATTTCCGGGTCGAGATTGCCCCTGAAGACATATATCCTGTCCATTTCGCATGCCTTTTTATACCATTCCACAGCCTCGGCATCACGTGAGAATCTGGAATATATTATTGCCTTGAGATAGCATACGTCTGCTGTATTCTCTTCTTTTTCAAGACATTGCAACGCGGAAAGATTTCTGTCCATCGCAAGGAATGCCACGGCGGCATTGTAGTCGTCATAATCCTGAAGTATCGCAAGAGCTCCGTCAAAGTCCCTGTCGCGGAGCATCTGTACTCCACGGGCATATGCGGTATCCACTTCCTCGGTCTGGACAAACTCCTCCACCATTCCCTTGCGGTGCATATTGAAATTGAAGGTAACCTCCCTGAGCTTAGGATAGAGATTCTCCTTCATGTATTTATAGTACGGAGCTCTCTGCATCATGACCTCCCGCCTGTCAAGATTGTTCCTGTTTTCCGAAGCCGTCCTGAAATATGAATTCCTGTCCTCGGCAGAGAGGTTCTCATCAGCGGACACAAGTGCGTCAAGAGCCTCCCAGTTCTCCGGCGTATATGTGGATATGAACGGAATTGCAGACGGCAGCTGTGCTTTTAGCACATTGCCTTGCTCATCCACAGAGAAACCTTTGTCCGCGGCAAGAGAATCGAGATAATGTTTCATGTAATTCTCGAAATAGGAAGTCACGCTGCGGCTTCTCCCGCGCGAGAGTCTCTCATTGACGGCAAGACGGCCTTCAGGAGAGCAGGATGCATTCACAATGATGGAATCGAGGTCGAATTCCTTGTCCTGCATCAGGTCAGCCAGGCGGCGTGAAATCTTGTCGAGCTCTGCAGCATTGTCCCTGAGATTCCGGTCGATGACATCCTTGCCGAGCGCAAAACCGATATGACATGTGGAATTGGCCTCCTGATGTCTCCATACGGTCTTCATCTTGTACCTTGTGATGTCCTTGACGAAATGCGACAACGAGCTGATCGGATATTCTATGGAGTCGGTCTTCGGCATCATGTGGAGCAGGCGGTCCTGGTCGTAAATGGATGAATTGAGCGATATATATGCGTATTTCAATCCCTTACGCGTGTTTATGGTCTGAACGTACCTGTATATGTAATCCCCGTCCTGATTCACAAGCACAGTATCCAGCCGGATACCGTCCTCATATATCGGAGCCTTGACATAACGGTCGAACATCCTTCCCTGTGATTCAATCTTCCTTTCGTTCCTCGAGACGCTCAAGCCTCTGGTGTAATGTTCTACTGCTTCCTGTGCAGTGACATCATATCGGGAAATGAAATCCTCGTATGAAACGACGGTGGAATCATTCCTCAATGCATACAGATCCGGGATATTGCGCTCGATGAATCTCTCGAGCAGGAATCTGTTCACGAAAACGGTGGTGTCGGTGACGATTGATGACACGAAATGGTCATACCTTTCATATCCTTTCAACTGCTTTTCCCTGTATCCCGTACCGGTGACATATACAGGTTCAAGAGCTGAAGTGTCCCTGTAGCCGTCACCTTCGAGTTCCAGTTCTGGCACGACCCTGACCTGCCATTTGGAGGCCATGACTTCTTTCGGGACCAGAATTTCGAAAGGAAGTTCCACCTTGCCGTTCCTCTCGGCCACCTGATAACGGCGGCTGATGACCATCGCGGCCTTGAGTTCCTCGGTCGGGACCATCTCGCCCGTCTCCGGATCAAGAACGGTATGCATGAGGGAATATGAATCGAGTTCTTCTCCTGATGATTCCTCCTGATTTTCGATTTTCAGAGGTTTCCGGGATTCAGCGTCCGCAACCGGATCCGTCACGGATTCCTGTGCGCCGTCATTTATGCGGTTCAGCTCTACTGCATCATTGTTCGTCCTGATGCGCTGCAATTTACGCTGAAGACTGCACGACTGGAAACAGAACAAGATTGCGGCCAGATATGACAACACAAGCACTGACCTTGACAATAAACTGTTTTTGTTCATCCTATAATACTGTCTTTACTTTCTTCCATAATCCGGACTTGACAAATGTCAGCCCGAATCCGCTGCAAATTTAGCAAATAATTGCTAATTTTGTAAATTATCAGACAATCGATTAGAAAAATCCAACATGAAAAGGACCGTATTTTTCTTTACAACCGTTTTAATCATTCATGCAATATTCTGCGGAACAACCGCCCGTGCTGACGAAGGAATGTGGCTCCCGTCGCTGATCTCGCAGAGAATCCCTGACATGCAGGCCAAAGGGTTCCGACTCAGCGCGGAAGATATCTACAGCATCAACCAGGCATCGCTCAAGGATGCAGTCGTGCTTTTCGGCCGGGGATGCACCGGAGAGGTAATCTCTGCGGAAGGCCTGCTCCTGACCAATCATCATTGCGGCTACGGCCAGATCCAGAAGCACAGCAGTGTGGAGCATGACTACCTCAGGGACGGATTCTGGGCCGGTTCGCGAGAGGAGGAACTTCCCAACAAGGGACTGACTGTCAGCTTCCTCGAGAGAATGGAAGATGTCACCGGCATCATTCTGAAAGGCTGCACGGATGATATGTCCGAAAGCGAGAGGAAAACTATCGTGAAGAACAACAGCGAAGCTTTGGCCAGGGAGGTGACTGCAGAAGGCAAAGGGCTCAGGGCCAGCGTGGAAGCACTGTATTACGGAAACCAGTATTTTCTCTTCATCTACAGGGAATACGAGGATGTAAGGCTCGTCGGAGCCCCTCCGTCTTCCATCGGCAAGTTCGGAGGTGACACCGACAATTGGATGTGGCCGCGCCATACAGGAGACTTCTCAATTTTCAGGATTTACTCTGACAAGGACAACAATCCTGCTCCATATTCGGAGGAGAATGTCCCTTACAGGCCGAAACGTTATCTGAAGATATCCACTGCCGGAGTCGGGGAAGGCGATTTCACGTTCGTGTACGGATTCCCTGGCAGGACACAGGAATATATCCATTCCGAAGGCGTAAGATACATCGAAGAGACCGGTGACCAGCACAAGATAATGCTGCGGACTCTCAGGCTCGGAATCCAGAAGAAATATATGGCTCAAAGCCAGAAGGTCCGGATCCAGTATTCTTCGAAGAATGCTTCTGTAGCAAACGCGTGGAAGAAATGGCAGGGAGAGGTGAAAGGGCTCCGGAAAATGGGCACTGTCAAGGCCAAGCAGGAATACGAAAAGAGATTCGAAGAATGGGCTGAAGGCAGTGTGTATGAGGGAATTACAGATACATTAGTGAGAATATATTCAGCAATGGAGCCATATAGTTTCGCCACAGACTATTATGCCGAGACAGCAAGAACTGTAGAATTGGCCAGGTTCGCACTGGCTGTTTCCGCATTGTATGATAATGGCACTCCGGATTCTGCTCATATTGCATCTGCAGCTGAATCCTTCTACAAGGACTATTTCCTGCCTATTGACAAGGAATCTTTCATGGCGGCAATGGGCGAATTCGGGAAAAACATGCCTGCCGGGTTCCAGCCTGCGTATTTCAAGGAAATGTCTGAAAATTACGGCAGCATGGAAGCCTGGGCAGACGACCTGTTCAGAAATTCCATATTCGTTTCAGAAGAAAAGGTCAGAAATCTTTCTGCGAGAGATTCTATAATGGTGAGAAATGACCCTGCCGTGAGGTTTGCTAAGGAATTCGACAACTGGTATTTCACCGGAATACGACCGAAACTTGCGTCTTTCGACACAAGGCTGTCAACGGCATACAGGATTTACATGAAAGGCCAGATGGATTTCGCCGCTGCGGAAGGGAATGAAAATGACTTCTATCCTGACGCGAACCTGACACTGAGGGTTGCATACGGCAATGTTGCAGGTTACTCCCCTGCCGACGGAATCTGGTATCTGCCCAACTCGACCGTCAGGGGCATCCTCGAAAAGGACAATCCGGATATTTTCGACTACAATATTCCACAGAGTCTCAGGGAGATATGCACATCCGGAAACTTCGGAAGATGGGGCGTGCAGGACGGACAGGTTCCGGTATGCTTCCTCGCAACGAATCACACGACGGGAGGCAATTCGGGCAGTCCAGTCCTAAATGCTGACGGAGAACTCGTCGGGATTAATTTCGACCGCGTATGGGAGGGCACGATGAGCGACCTCGAGTTCGACCCGGACGTATGCAGGAACATTGCGCTCGACATCAGATACGTGCTCTTTACGATTGACCGGATCGGGAACGCATCGTACCTTCTCGACGAGATGGATCTGCAGGATTAGCAAATCCGGAATAAATCCTTACTTAAATATCAAGGTTCCGGCCTTGATGAGTTCCTCGTGGGTAATCCTGTACCGGTTAAGCCTCGAAGCGCCGATTCTCATGGAAGAAATCCTGTCGGAACAGCCGGTGGATTTGATTACAATCAATTCATTTCCAGCGTTATAAGCAGGGTCAAGCTTAATCTCGACCTTGCTGAAACGCGGTTTCGTCAGCATATAGGCAGGCTCACCCGGACAATCCGGATAGAATCCTATCATCGAGAACACGGCCCATGCTGACATTGTCCCGGTATCATCATTGCCAGGGATACCGTCAGGACGTACCGTATAATACTTGTCAAGCAGAGATGATACAGTTTTCTGCGTCCTCCACTCCTCACCCTTGAAATAGCTGAAAAGGTAAGGATATGCTATGTCCGGCTCGTTCGCAGGATCGTACAGTCCCTCGTCGAAAACCTTCTGAAGCTTGTCCACGAACACTTTGCGGCCACCCATCACCTGCGCAAGCCCATATACATCATGCGGCACGTAGAAAGTATAGTTCCATGCACTGCCTTCATGGAATCCCGGAACAGGCTCGAAATTCTCCCCCTGTCTCGGGTCAAAAGGTGTAAGGAAGGAGCCGTCCCTGTTCAAAGGCCTCAGGCAACCGTATTCAGGGCAGTAATAATGTCTGTATCCGAGAGACCTCTGCCTGAATTTTTCCGCGTCCGATGTCCTGCCGAGATCTTCCGCAAGAAGCGCAAGTGCATGGTCTGCAATATAATACTCCAGGGCGTGTGAGACAGAATTGTCACCGGATGCATCAGCCGAATACATTCCGAGAGGGATATAGCCTTCTGATATGTACGGATCAATGTCCGGCCTCATGAGATTGTCCTTCCCGGGAGTGTCAGCCGATTTCAGGAACGCATTGTAAGCCGTCTCCACGTCGAAATCCCTGAGTCCCTTCAGCCATGTGTCGGCTATCACCGGAATCGCAGGGTCGCCCTCCATTGTGAACGTCTCCCTTCCGAACAGCTCCCATTTAGGCATCCATCCCCATTCCCTGTACATATCCACCATGGAGCGTACCATGTCAATCTGACGCTCAGGATAAACCAAAGTCATGAGCTGGTGGAGGTTGCGGTATGTATCCCACAGGGAGAACACAGTATATCTGTCATGCCCTTCCTCTACCCGGCCGACTCCTTCGTTCTCCATAAGAGGATATTCGCCATTCACGTCGTTGAGTATATTCGGATGTATAAGTGTATGATACAAAGCCGTGTAGAACACCTCCATATCCTTTTCGGCCCCTGTCACGCGGATTCTCGAGAGATCAGACTCCCATGCATCCCCGGCAGCTTTGCGGATCTCTTCGAAATTGGATACTCCCGGAGCAAGCCTGTCCTGCTCGGCATCCAGATTCATCCATGCATTCTCGCAGCTCACGAATGACACGCCCATCTGAAGCTCCACGGACTCCCCTTCCTCAGTCCCGAAAGAGAACCAGCAGCCTATGTCATTGCCCGCGATTTCCCTACCGTATTTCCTGTAAATCTTGTACTTGCCGCTGTCAGGAGTCCATTCTGCCTCCACCCCGCTCATTTCAGGCTGTTTCTTCCAGAATCCGCACGACGCCGGCTGCTTGTTGATCCTGATTGCGAAATATACCGGAAAGACGGCCTGTGGATTGTAGCAGAACGTACCGGCCAGTCTCATGCCCTCGAACTCAGTGTCGCTCTTCTTGCGCATCCAGGCACCAGTCTCATTTGTAAGGCCCTCGCCGAAATTCACCAGGATATTTCCCCGGCCTTCCGGAAAGGTGTATCTCTCTATGGATGAGCGCATTGTAGCACTGACTTCCGCTTTGATACGATAGCTGTCCAAATTGCACGAATAATAACCCGGCACGGAGACTTCCCCGCTTATGACGCTTCCGAATTCATGATAGTCAACATTCAGTTCCCCTGTCGTAGGCATGGTGAGTGCAAGACCGACCTCAGGACATCCGACTCCGCTGAGATTCACGTGCGAGAATCCTGTAAAATAGCAGTTGTCACTCGTGTAAGGCGTTGACCACCAGCGACTGTCCTTGTCGAAGACATTGAGCTCCGATCCCATAACGTTGAACGGGGTTACAGACATCATCCCGTTCGGGCAGATAGCTCCGGGATTGGTGGTTCCGAAATTGCTTGTGCCGACGAACGGGTTCACATATGATGAGAGGGTGCGCTCCTGCGCAAAAGCAAATGTCTGACCGGCAATGACAATGACGGCAAGCATTGCGGCTGTGGAAAACTTTATATTAATTCTCATAATGATATGCGGTTACAAACTCAAATTTATTCATTTTTTTCAATAATACCTTATATTTGTAAGGATTATTAAGGAGATTATCATTATACATGAAGCATATTGAAGTGGTTGCCGCCGTAATCAGGCGCGGTAATGAAATATTCGCGACGCAGCGCGGATACGGAGAATTCAAGGACTGGTGGGAGTTCCCGGGCGGGAAAATGGAACCCGGAGAAAGCCCGGAACAGGCACTCGAGCGCGAAATCATGGAAGAACTGGACGCCAGGATAAAAGTGGGAGACCTGCTGAAGACTGTCGAATGGGACTATCCGTCATTCCATCTCACCCTCCACTGCTACTGGTGCACATTGGAGTCGGACTCCCTGCACCTGAACGAACATGAGGCATCGGCCTGGCTTGACCGCGGACATCTCGGGGATGTCAGGTGGCTGCCGGCAGACCTTGACATCATAGAACTAATACGCAATACATTATGAGACCGACATCACGTAAAGCATTGTATATCAGTGCCGGAATTATTATTGTCATTCTCGCGGTCCTGACCGCGGCCAGTTTCTACATGCTGAGATTCTCCCTTGCACCGGACCCGAACAGACGGGATACGGACAGCACCTACAACATATTGTATTCCCGTTTCCCGGACATGAAGCCGTGGATGGACAGCATACGTTCAGGCGGGCATCTCCGTGACACCTTCGTGGTTTCGCCGGCGGGAGAACGGCAGCACGCATATTATCTTGCCTGCGATGATGCCTGCGGCAAGACTGCCGTCCTCGTCCACGGGTACAAGGACAGCGCCATCAAATTCTTCTATTTCGGAAGGATGTACAACCGGGACCTGCATTACAACGTCCTCATGCCGGACCTTCACGCACACGGGCTGAGCGACGGAAACGATATCCAGATGGGCTGGAAAGATGCCGATGACGTATTGAACTGGATAAAAGTCGCAGAAGAGATTTTCCGCGACGAGAATCATAAAACGGCTATGATAGTGCACGGAGTCTCGATGGGAGCCGCCACGACAATGAACGTTTCCGGGAAAGAGCTTCCGGAATATGTCAATGCCTTCGTGGAGGACTGCGGATATACCAGTGTCTGGGACGAGTTCAGCATGCAGCTGAAGGAGATGTTCGGACTGCCGGCTTTCCCTCTCTTGCATTCGACAAGCCTGCTGTGCAATATGAAATACGGATGGAATTTCAAGGAAGCCTCCCCTCTCATCTCCGTCAGCCGGTGCACCAGGCCAATGCTTTTCATACACGGGGATGCTGACGATTTCGTTCCGTTCAGCATGATGCAGCCGCTGTATGACGCCAAGCCGGAGCCGAAAGAATTCTGGGTGGCTCCAGGCTCGGCTCACGCCAATGCATACAGGGACCACCCGGAAGAATATACTGCCGTCGTAAGACAGTTCCTCGACAAATGGAATCGGCCATAGCCATGCCGATTATAGTGCGGAAGGTTCCCTGACCGGCACACTGCAGATGTTCTTCACTTCGCCCATCACGAAGCAGGAATTGAGACCGCCGATGCAGTCGAGTTCACCGAGAATCCTGAGGACGAACTGCCGGTATTCTCCCGAGATATTGTAACATTCCGCCACGAAATTCATCGGAGGACACGGCACTTCCCTCGGAGGAATCATCGTGGACGGCGGAAAATTCGACTGGAAGAAAAATGCAGCACGCTATCCGTCACTTGCAAGCCCGGATCCGAGCTATCACGGTGCCGTATTTCCCGAATGGCGGCGGATCTATCTTCACATTCGAGATCAAGGGGACACAGGAGGATGCATGGAAATTCCTGGACAATCTCAAGCTGTTCGCGCTTCTGGCGAATGTTGCCGACATGAAGAGCCTGGCCATTCATCCGGCAACGACCACCCATTCGCAGATGAGTCCGGAAGAGCTTGCAGAACAGCACATTACCCCTGTAACAATCAGGCTTTCCATCGGTGTGGAGCACATAGATGACATCATTGCCGACCTGGAGCTCGGATGTTCAGCAATATAAAATAGTCATGGCGTCTGCCGGATATTGCCATTTTTCCATATATTTTTTAGATTTGTACTATAATTATATAGCTGTCATTATATGGAAATATTGGAAGCAATCCGTGCCCGTCACTCAGTGAGGGAATATCTCGGCAGACCGATTGACAGGGATACTGCCGGCGCGTTGTCCGCCAAAATCACGGAAATCAACATTGCGGGAAATCTTCACGCACAGCTTGTCCTGGACGAACCGAAAGCGTTTCTCGGGCCATTGGCCAAATACGGAAAGTTCCGCAACGTCATGAACTACATTGTCATGGCCGGAAAAGAGGACGCGCGCTCCGATGAGAGCGGACGCCCTTGTCTTGAAGAAAGGGTCGGCTATTACGGGGAGCAGCTCGTGATATATGCACAGACTCTCGGGCTCAACACATGCTGGGTGGGCCTGAGCTATTCCAAGGTGCCCGGCACTTATACGCTAGAGAAGGGAGAAAAGATAATCTGCTACATTGCAATAGGTTACGGGGCGACTCAAGGTGTCGCTCACAAGACGAAGACAATCGAGGAACTGAGCAATGCCGGCGGAGGACTCCCCGAATGGTTCACTGCCGGGGTGGAAGCTGCAAGGCTTGCCCCGACTGCATTGAACCAGCAGAAATTCTTCTTCGAATATGCCGGACGTTGCGCCGGAAGCAAGAAGGACATAGTGGAGGCGAGAAGGAAATTCTCAGTAGCAGGCTACACCAGGACCGACCTCGACGGACGCTTCACTCTCGAAGGTCTTGTCCTGGGAGACGTCATCTCGATATCCTGCATCGGATACGAGACTGTGGAAATAGTCTATTCCGGCCAGGACAACATTGCCGTAAGGATGAATGTCTCCGCGGAATTCCTCGACGCCACGGTAGTCACCGCCCTCGGCATCAAGCGTTCGGAAAAAGCGCTGAGCTACAATGTGCAGTCAGTAGACGGAAGCACGCTCTCGGCCGTAAAGGACGCCAATTTCATAAACTCCCTGAACGGAAAGGTTGCAGGTGTGACCATCAATGCGGGAGCCTCGGGTTCCGGTTCAGGAACACGTGTAGTGATGCGCGGCGTGAAATCCATCACCAAATCGAATCTTGCCCTCTATGTCATTGACGGACTGCCGATGTACAACCTGTCCAACGGAGGCTCGGGCAGCATCTATTCCGACCAGCCGGGAACCGACGGAGTGGCGGACCTCAATCCGGAGGATATCGAAAGCATTACGATGCTCACAGGCCCTTCTGCAGCAGCCCTTTACGGAAATGCCGCAGCAGCCGGAGCAGTATTGATCACCACCAAGAAAGGCGAGGCGGGCAAGACAACCGTCACATATTCCAACACGACCACTTTCTCGAGAGTATCAATGATGCCGCAGATGCAGAGCCGCTACGGCAACGCCCCGAACGACATATCCTCCTGGGGAGAGAAGGTGGACAACAATTATGACCCGGCCGACTTCTTCAGGACAGGAGTGGACGAGATTAACTCCATCTCATTCTCCACGGGCAACAGCCGGAACCAGACCTATGCCTCGGCTTCCAGCACGAATTCCACTAATATTCTCCCGAACAGCGGATACAACAGGTACAACTTCTCCGCTCGCAACACGTCCACATTCCTGAATGACAGGATGGTCTTCGATTTCGGGGCCAGCTACATATTGCAGAACGACAAGAACCTCACGGCACAGGGCCTTTATTACAATCCCCTCCCCGGCCTTTACCTGATGCCAAGGTCAGAGAGCTTCGAGAATGTCAGGCTCTTTGAGAGATGGGACGAGGCAAAAGGCTACAATGTGCAATACTGGCCATACGGGAGCGTAACGGCAGGACTGCAGAACCCTTACTGGGTGCAGCACAGAGAGTTGCGGGAGAACAAGAAGACCAGGTACATGCTAAATGCCTCGCTCAAGTTCAATATCACACCCTGGTTGAACATTGCCGGACGCGTGAAGGTTGACAATTACGCCAACCGCCTGACCTACAAGATGTACGCTTCCACGGACGAGAATTTCTCAGGAGAGAACGGCAACTACAGGGACGTCCAGACGACACTCAAGTCCACATACGCCGACATCATTGCCACCGTGGACCGCAGAATCCGTGACTGGAGCATGAATATCAATCTCGGGGCGAGCATCGACGACAGCAGGGAGGAATATATCGGTTATGACGGAGGCCTGGACATCCCGAATTTCTTCGCTGTGCACAACATCAAGTTCGAAAGAGGATGGAAACCGAAGCAGGGAGGATGGCACGACCAAGCGCAGGCTATCTTCATCAATGCCGAAGTAGGCTGGAAATCAATAATTTACCTGACAGCAACAGGCAGAATTGACTGGGAGTCGGAACTGGCATATTCGAACTACAGCTGCTTCATGTACCCGAGCGTCGGGATTTCCGCCATCATATCCAGCCTGTTCGATGCTCCGGACTGGCTCTCTTTCCTGAAAGTCAGGGCATCATACGCGGAGGTCGGCAATTCCTACGGACGATACATGACAACCGCCTCATATCCGTACGACGAGCAGAGCAAGTCATGGAGCACGACTACGTCCTATCCAAACTACGACCTGAAGCCGGAAAGGACCAAATCCTGGGAGGCCGGAATCGACGCCAACTTCTTCAACGACCTGAGCCTCAAGCTCACTTATTACCATTCCAACACATTCAACCAGACATTCCATGCTTCCCTGCCGTCCTCGTCGGGATACACGTCCATTCCTATCCAGAGCGGCAACATCATGAACGAAGGAATTGAGGCCGGAATCGGATACGACCATAAATGGGGCGGTTTCTCTTTCGGGGCCCACTACACGTTCACATGGAACAGGAACGAGGTGAAGCGCCTTGCAGACGGAGCCGTGAATCCGTTCACCGGTGAGACCATCAGGATGGAGGAACTGACAGTTGGAGGATTCGGACAGACTGACGCGAAGGTCATTCTGAGGACGGGAGGCTCCACAGGTGACGTCTATGCCCAGAAGAAGATTGCCCGCGACCTTAACGGATACATTCTCAACGACCCGAACACCGGACTGTCGGTGACGAGCGGAGATTATTTCAAGATCGGTTCCATATTCCCGAAAGCCAACATGGGACTCAGCCTGGACTTCGGATGGAAAGGAATTGCCCTCGGGATGACATTCAACGCAAGGCTCGGAGGCATCGTGATGAGCGAAACACAGGCTACCCTCGACAGATACGGAGTGTCCGAGGCTTCGGCTGCAGCGAGGGACAATGGAGGAGTACGCATCAATTCAGGTCTCGTGACCGCGAAGAATTATTACCAGACCACTGCCGGAATTGTCACGAACTACACTTACGACGCGACCAACGTCAGGCTCGGGCAGCTGAATCTGAACTACACACTGCCACGCAGATGGTTCAGGGACAAGTGCACGCTCAACGTCGGATTCATCGCGAAGAACCTGTGGATGATATATTGCAAGGCTCCTTTCGACCCGGAGCTCACCACAGCCGTCTCATCCAACTATTACCAGAGTTTCGACTCATTCATGCTCCCGTCCACCAGGACTATGGGATTCAACGTGAGAGTACAGTTCTGAAAATCCTGAAGAATCATGAAAAAGACCTTGAAACATATATACTTCCTCATATTGGTGCTCTGCTCCGCAGCCTGCACCGGTAAATTCGAGGAATACAACAGAAATCCGTACCAGCCGTCAACGGTACCGGTCAACGACCTGCTCAGCAGCATGTTCAATGTCTATGCAAGTCCCCAGCAGAACGAATGCCAGTTCAACAACTGCATGTGGGCCTGCTACAGCGGACACATCACTTCCCCGAACAACTGGAACAAGGGAACCGGAGTTTTCGCGTATTTCAACGCTGAGGAGGGCTGGAACCAGTCCACGACCAACACCTTTTTCACCAAGATATACACCAACTATTTCATCATCCGGGAAAGCACCGGAGGAGAAGGAGTAATCTTCGCCATCGCCCAGCTCACAAGAATTTTCGCAATGCAGGAAATAGCGACATTGCAGGGACCTATTCCTTACACGAAGGTCAGGGCAGGAGACATCTATGTGGAATATGACGATGAGCCTACGGCGTGGAAAGCCATGTTCGAGGACCTCGACGGGGTCATATCCACCCTGAAAAACGCCTCTGTATCAGGCATCAGCGAAGAACTCCAGGAAGTTGACCAAATTTATGGAGGAGACTGCTCCAGATGGCTGAAATTCGCCAATACGCTCAAGCTCAGGATGGCCGTACGCATCAGCGGGGCAGATCCGGAATTCGCCAGGACCAAGGCCGAGGAAGCCGTGTCAGACGGAGTGATGACCTCAGTGGACGACAGCGCATATGACAATACGAACAGCGGACAGACCAACAACGGCTACAAGATAGTACACAACTGGGGCGAGCTCAGGGCCAATGCCTGCCTCGTTTCATACATGAACGGATACCGGGACCCGAGAAGGGAGGCCTATTTCTCCAAAGCCTCCGACGCACTTGGCGGAGGTTATATCGGAGTACGTTCAGGTACTGCAAATCCTCCTGTTCCGGCCACATACACGGATTTCAGTTCATTCAAGATTGCAGTCGAGGCAAACAAGGGACTCAAGGATGCCGGAGAAAACCCGATGCCGATAATGTATGCGAGCGAAGCCGCATTCCTCCGTGCGGAAGGAGCCCTGAGGGGATGGAATACCGGGGGTACTGCAGAAAGTCTGTACAAGGAGGGCATCAGACTGGCATTCAGCGAGTTCGACGTAAACGGAGCTGAAGAATACATGGCCAATTCCACACTTGTCCCGGGCAGCCACAATGACCCTATCTCCTCATCCGACAGCTACGAAAACGAATCCCGAATTACCATTGCCTGGGATGAAGCTGCCCCGATGGAGGAGAAACTCGAGAGAATCATGACGCAGAAATGGATTGCAAATCTCCTGAACCCTGTCGAAGGATGGGCGGATTTCAGGAGGACGGGATATCCGAGAATTTTCCCTCCGGTACTCAGCGCATCTCCTGACGGCTGCGACCTGAAGAGGCAGATAAGAAGGCTGCATTTCCCCCAGAGTGAATATAACGGCAACAGAATCAACACCGAAGCCGCATGCTCTTTCCTCCCCGGAGGGGCGGACAGTGACAACGCTGACCTCTGGTGGGCATTGAAAACGAACGGACAATATTGATATGGATATGAACAGGACAGCATATATCATCATCGCGGCCATAGCGCTCCAGTCATGCTCTGACTGGACCACACCGGAGGCAAAATTCCATGACCCGGTGAATATCAACACGGAAGAATATTACAAGGCCTTACGGGAATATAAGGAGACCGACCACGCAATCTGCTTCGGATGGTACAGCGGCTGGACCGGTTCCGGAACCGACATGTACAACCAGCTGAGGGGAATCCCGGACTCGATGGACGTAGTCTCGATCTGGGGCAGCAAGACAGGACTTACCCGGGAACAGTTCGATGACATGCATGAGGTGCAGCAGAAGAAGGGAACCAAGGTTCTCTGGTGCCAGCATATAGTGGACATCGGGCGGGAAATCACCCCTGCAGGACAGTCCGCTGAAGAATACTGGGGCTGGAACGGCTCCTGGTATGACGGCACGGAAATAGCAGACGAGGCCATCAGGAAATACGCCAGGGCAATCGTTGACTCGGCATTGTTCTACGGCTATGACGGATGCGATTTCGACTATGAGCCTAACTACGGATACAGCGGCAACATTTCCGGTTCCCCGAAAGCCATGCAGGTATTCCTCTCCGAAGTGGCCAAATACATGGGCCCGCAATCCGGAACAGGACTCATCCTCGCCGTGGACGGAGAGCCCCAGACATTGCTCGCGGAAAGCGGACCACTGCTCGACTACTATATCATCCAGGCATATTATTGCACCGGTGACTATACTCTCGACTCGCGTTTCAACAGGCTGCTCGACAAGTTCGGCTCCCTCGAGGATGAGGAGACGATTCTGCGCAAGACCGTCTGGTGCGAAGATTTCGAGAGACATGCCGGAGACGGCGGCCCGACATTCACCACAAGGGACGGAATCACGACTTACTCCCTCATGGGAATGGCGATGTATTACCGCCCAAGCATTCCTGACTGCAGGATCGGAGGAGTCGGAGCATACAGGTTCAATCTGTGCAGAAGCCGCAACGACTATTATTTCATGCGTGCTGCAATCCAGCAGATGAATCCGGCAAATCATTGACAATAAATGAATTACGAAGCAATGAAAAAGAGGTTCCTCATATATGCATCCATCTTCGCAATATTGGCAGCGGGATGTGAAGATGCGCCTTACAGCATCATTGAAAACGCCGTCTATATTTCCGAGGCGGCCCCGGGAGACAGATTCACGCAGCAGGTGGAGAACCAGACGGTGGACGGAACTGTGGAGAAGACCATCACCGTGCGTCTCGCCAAAGCAGTGGAGAGCGACATCACTGTCACCATCGGCATAGATAACGAAATGCTTGACACATACAATTCCCGGAAAGGAACATCCTACATGGTACTTCCCGAGGAATTCCGTTCATTCGATTCTGAAGTGACCATCCCGGCCGGCAACATATCAGCCGTTTCCACCCTGACAATCAGACAGTTCCAGACTCCGAACGGAGAGGCATACGCTATTCCCCTGATGATTTCTTCGGTAACGGGACCTGTCACGACCGCAGGGGATGCCAGACATATACTCTACCTGCTGATGGCGCCGCATTTCCAGAAGACACCGCTTCTGAATCCTTCCAATGCAGGAGGCTGCAAGGCATCCTTCACGACTCCCGTCACAGGCCTTTCTGAATGGACCGTGGAGTTCTGGATGAAGATGACCAATACGGCCGGATATACATCGGCCAACGGGGTCTTCTACGGCAACTCCTCCCCTGTTGCATTCAGCGACCTGTATCTCAGATGGTGGCCTAACGGAGCGATGCAGAAAGGCCCTTGCTTCCAGAACCAGATGACCGGAGTCTATTTCGATGACAATACCGAAGCCTGGAAGGCAGACACATGGTATCACGTCGCATACACCTACGACGGCAGTCTCATCCAGCTTTACATTGACGGACAGAAAAACGCCAACAAGCAGATGGAATCCGGAAAGACATTTTCATTCGGAACCGTCACCCTTGTAGGCGGATCATGGTGCTATGGACAGGCCTGCTCTCTCGCCCAGATCAGGATGTGGGACAAATGCCTGAGCCAGGCCACATTGCAGGATGCGATGAACCGCGGTGTCCCTTCCGACAGCCCGGGGCTCTTCGGCTACTGGAAATGTGATGAAGGGGAAGGCTCCCTTCTCAAGGACTCCTCCCCCGGCGGTAATGACATTCAGCTCAAAAGCGCCCCCAAATGGTCCGATGAGATAAATTTCCTTCATCCCAACGAATAGGGCGCCGGCTGGTGCCTAATTTCCTATGGTTTTTCCTGAACCGGCCCTTGAAGCCTCCTCAAGATTTCCGACCTTGCGGTAGCGGAGAGGCTGCTGAGCCTTGCCGAAGTTCCAGGAAATTCCCACCGTAAGTTTCTGTTGGTAGAATTTCTGGCCGAGATACGAGCTCGACACTCCCCCGTCGGCCTGGGACTTCATGTCGAGATTGGCAGTCCTGCTGCGGAACACGTCGTTCAGGTTCAGTGACAGGGTCATACGGTTGTCGAGCAACTGCTTCTTCACCGCGAAATCGGACCACCACTGGATTTTCATCTTGTAATAGCCCATCTCCATCGGGGAGGTGAACTTGCCGTCCAGCTCGAATCTCCAGTCTTTCGGAAGACGGAATGAGAAACAGGTATATGCATTGCCCACCAATGAACTGGTGCTGTAGTCAAGGCCGTCGGCGAAAGTCTTCATGGACATTCCGGTGAGATTCAGGGTCCAGTCGAGCCATTTCGTGATTGGAAGTGCGGATACGCTGAAAGAGAGATAGGCGGTGTTGCTCTTACCGAAATTTCCCCATTCAAGGTATTGGTCGCCGTTGTCGAGGACGTGTGGCACCTGCATCACCCAGTCTCCGATATGGGTGTAACCTGCAGCGAGATTCAAATGGCTGCCATAGCCGATACTCAAGGAGACGTCATCAGAGATCTGGGGCTTCATGGACGGATTGCCGACGGTCCAGGTATGGGCGTCCACATAGGTCACTGTAGGATTCAGGTAGAAATACCCCGGACGTTCTATCCTTCTGGTATAGGAAACTGCGAACCGCCATTTTGCATTCGGATTGAACCCTGCGAATACCGTAGGGAAAAGATTGAGATAGCTCCTCTTCGTAGTCTCCCCCGCGCTCTTCCAGTTTCCGTATGAATTGGTGTATTCCGCCCTGAGACCGGCTTTTACGCTCCATTTCGGCCCAAGAGACATAGCTGCGTTGAAATAAGCTGCGGCCACATGCTCCCTGTAGGTGAACTGCGTGGTGAGATCCATATCAGACGAACCTTTCTCTATGCGTGATGTCTCATTGTCTGTATTGGAAAGACACCATTTGGCTCCGGCCTCAAACATCACTTTCTTCCATAGAAGTGACTGATAATCAAGCTTTGCAGAATAAATATCCACTCCATTGTCAGTGTCGATTGTCCTGTAGAGGACAGTATTCTCTTCCGTTATCGGATGGAATGTGGCAATATCGAGGCGGGAAAGGGAATTGTTGCCGATATGGTAATAATCCAGGTTGGCCGTCATCTCCGCGCTCCGGGACTCATCGAAAATATGGGTATAGTTGAGATTGGCGCTCGCATTCAGCTGCCTGGAATCATCATTTATGGTCGTATTGTCAATGGTGACAGGAGTCCCGTCTATTGTCTGGACAGTCCGGTTATGCTCCGGAGACGAGTCCTGGCAGTCCTTCTGCCCGGGGAACATGAGTATGAACCCTAACGTGTTGCGGTCGTCGATGAACCAGTCATTGCCAAGCTTCGCCGTCCATGCATTGGTCACGAAACCCATTGAAGATGAGGACTCCTGCTCGAGGAAGCCAAGTGATGTCGGAGTCTTCGTGTCAATGTCGATGTCCACGTCCACGTCATAGCGTCCGTGATAGAGATTCAAAAATGTATTGGTCTTCTTCGATCGGTATGAGAGGTTCAGCCATGCACTCTCCTGCCACAGGAAATGCCCGTCGTTCTCCTTGAAATACATTCCGCCTCCGTCTGCGCCCAATGATCCGTTGAAGCCCGAAAGAGCGTTCTTCTTGGTCTTGATATTGATGATGCCGCCCTGTCCGGACGCATCGTATTTGGAGGACGGATGTTCCATTATCTCGAATTTCTCGATAGTGCCGCCGTCAGTCGAGCGGAGCAGGGCCTCAAGAGATTTCCCGTCCATATATGAAGGACGTCCGTCAATCCAGATGGAAACAGTCTTGCCGTTCAACGTGACATTGCCGTCCTTGTCGATGACCACTCCCGGGGCTTTCTTGATAAGTTCCAATCCGTTGGAACCCTGTGCGAAAGCGCTCTGGCTCACGTTCATGACCACCTTGTCCATCTTCACCTCCACGAGATTGACCTTCTCCGTAACCGTGGCTGCGGCAAGGCTTTCGCGGTCGGCTTCCATCTTCACGTCCAGAACCGAAGAGCAAAGTTCCTCCGTCAATGCAAAAACGGCATCCTTATATCCTATAAGTGATACGGTAAGGTTCTGACCCGGCTGTGCATTCACCTTGAAACGTCCCTGCACGTCCGTGGTCGTACACGCGAGTACATTTCCATCAATGTCACGTACTGCCACGGTAGCCCATTCGAGAGGCTCCCCGCTCTCTTTGTCATTTGCTTTTCCTTCCAGAATCCTGTCCTGTCTTGCAGCCGACATCGTGGCCGCGCTCATGATCATCATCAGGACAAATACAATAATCTTTTTCATCTTGTCAAATTTTTACGGTGCAAAGTTATATGCATTTGTCCGGAAACGAATGGATTCCATGTGGACAATGTCCACTATATAACAGATTGTAATTCAAATACTTAAATAAAAACCACGTGGACATCGGACGTTTTATGTCAAAAATTGGCGTAAATCGGGAGGCCTGCAGCATCGGACGGTGAGAGGAACATTCCCTGTGCCTGCAGTGCAATCCAGATTGTAGCGACTATCACGATTACGCACAAGACAATCCCTCCCGCAGAGCACAAGCGGGAGAATCCGGCATTCCATGAAGATGGCAGGAAATGCATCAAATAACCGGCTGCCATGAGAACGACTGCAGGAGCCGCATCTTTGGCGAAGCTGACGAGTGCACCGGCATTGAAATCAGTGATGATTGACCCGAGCATCGAGAAAACCCGGCCTGCATCGGAAGCATTGAAGAAGAGCCATCCGAGCAGGACAATGTGGAATGTGATGAGAATGCCTCCAGCTTTTTGAAGCATGCTCATCCCCTCACCTGTCTTGTGGGCACCGGGAAATGCCGACAGCCATAATTTGTGGAGCGAAAGGGCGATTCCATGAAGCAGTCCCCAGATGACGAATGTGAACCCGATACCGTGCCAGAGACCTCCGAGGAACATTGTCATTATCAAATTGATATAAGTGCGGATTTTGCCCTTGCGGTTGCCGCCGAGGGGAATGTAAAGATATTCCCTCAGCCACGATGAGAGGGAAATGTGCCAGCGTCTCCAGAACTCTGTGATGGTCGCGGACTTGTAAGGAGCATCGAAATTCAGGGGCAGCCGGAATCCCAACAGCAGGGATATGCCGGTGGCCAGGTCGGTGTATCCGGAAAAATCACAATATATCTGTATTGCAAATGCATAAACTCCGAGAAGTGCCGTGGAACCTGCCTGGGCAGCTGATCCCGAGAAGATTGGTGCAGTTATCAAAGCACCTACACATCTCGCTATTACACAATACTTTATTATTCCCCTTGCGATTAGCGCTGCCGCCTCGCCTATGTCCTCCCGGGTTATTACAATCCCGTCCCTTCCCATCTGCCGGATGAAATCATCATTCCTCACGAGCGGTCCGAGCGTCATTTTCGGGAAGAATGAGAGCAGGAGAAGGTAATCCGGGAAATATCCGACCGGACTTATCCGGCCCCTGTATATATCCACGACATAGGAAACCGACTGGAACACTAAGAACGAGATACCTGCCGGGATGAGAATGCTTCCGACCGAGAGTGTTTCTTTGCCTGACAGCACCTCTACAAGACCCGAGAAGAGCCCGGAGGCCTTGAAGAATACGAGAACCGCCACGTCCACAGCCACGCAGACTGCCACAGGCCATTTTCTCCTGACACCTTCCTTGCCGACTACGGCCCGGCCGAGCAGCCAGTCATTGAAAGCCACTGCCACGAGCAGCAGAACGTACCATCCGCTCAGTTTCCAGTAGAAAAACAGGGAGAATGCGAGGAGATACAGGTTGCGTGCACGTCTCTTCCCGATTACTGCCACATATCCCATGAGCAGGATGAGGAACGCAATCAGGAACCAGCCTGAAGCTAATGAGAACGAACCTGTATTCAGCAAGATATCCATGTCACATCCGAAAATTTATAGCCCGGCAGCCGGTGCAAGTCCTGTCTGAAGAAGCATTTCCCTGCGCATCAGGGAGTCAAGCCCTTCTGAATGTACCGGAGCAAGTTCCTCGGCCCGTTTCCTGTCCCATGCCTCGAATACGCATTGCAGTATTGCATCGTACATCTTCGATGCGAAAGCACGGCCTCCCCTGTAATTGATATGTGTATGGTCGGCGGACACCCATCCGTTCTCCACGAATCCGGACATTCCGCCGAGAGACTCCATGGCCTTGTAAGTGTTCCAGAAGCATACTCCGGTCTTCTCGGCAACCTTCCTCTGGGCTTCCGTCAAGATCGACGCAGATTCGAGAGGCCTGAATTCTTCGGCTCCCTGGTCCTTTATCCAGCGGTCGCTCACACCCATCACAAGCACTGCAGCATCAGGGAAACATTTTCGGATATATGTCACTATGTCACCGAGTTGCTGGGCATATTTTATATAAGATGTCTTGCCGTCCTGCAGAATGTTCAGTCCATATTGCAATATCACCATGTCATAGTCCACGAGCTCGTCCAACTGGCGGTTGAGCATGGCGCTGGCCCCGAAGATGGCCTGTCCGTTGTTGCTACGGACAGAGAAATTGTCAACGCAGACTCCCGTACAGCTCGCGATGCGGACTCCGTAACATATTGTCTCTCCTGACAATACTTTCAGCGACACCTTGTCGGTCGCGGCCTGAAGCTCGACCGAATGGAGCAAACCGTCGGCCGGGATACGGAAGGAGCATGTGTCAGTTCCGTTCACTGTAACTGAGACCCTGCTGTCGGACAATGCATAGAGATATATTATAGCCTGGTCTGCTCCGGAATTCTCCGTCTTGTCCTCCCATACGGTCCCTGCACCAGGGCCGCCACAGGCCATGTAGCCGGATATCAGGAACTTGTCCCTTATTCTTTCAGGAACGGATTTCTGTTTCATGATGCTGTAAGACTGCCATCCGGAAGACAGGCGGGTAACGGATTTGTTGTATATCTTGAAAGGTATGTCCGCCGGAATGAATCCCACTCCGGATCCCCCGAAGGTCGCCTGCATCATTTTCCTGAGATCCGAGGTAATGATGTCTCCCTCGATGAATGAATCGCCCATGAATGCAATCCTGACCGGGCGGCCGGCGAGCAATTTTGAACCGAGGCGGTCAAGGGCGGACACGGCAGACGTATCGTAATCCTCTATCGGCACGAATCCCGGACGTCCTGCAAGGTACCACGAGGAATCAACCTTGATTTTTTTCTTCATCGAAGTGTCCGGAGCCTGCCTGCACCAAGTCTCCACGACATGGACTTCATTATCGGCAGTGTCCGCCACGACAGTCTTTAACTGCTCGAATTGCTCCAGTTCCTTGTCGAGATTATTGATGTCAGCCTTGAATTCCGCAGGAGCGGATGCATGTGTTAAAGGAGTACTGCCGAACAGGTTCGCACGTTCGAATTCAAGGCCGGCTACGGTAAATGACGGAATCATCGCCATTGCCGCGACTCCGACCAAGACGCCTGCTGCCAGCACGAGACTTGCAATGCCGGCTTTTTCTGAAATATAGTTGCGTGACATCCGGAAATCTATCTGTCAAGATTGTCGAAAATGAAAGGCAGGACGTCGTCCACCCTGCTGAATTTCAGGATTCTGCCTGAACTGCACAGGAGAACGCTCATGTCCGCTTTCGCAATATGCTGGTACTCGGCCATTACCTGGCGGCATGCCCCGCAAGGCGAAGTAATGTCAGGGCAGATGCTGCCGTTCTGGGAGCCGACTATGGCGATGCTCTTCATCGGAACTCCGGGATATGTGGAATTGGCGGCGAACATCGCCGTTCTCTCAGCGCAGAGGCCGGACGGAGATGCAGCATTTTCCTGATTTGCCCCTTTGATAATCAATCCGTTGCCGAGACGGACAGCCGCTCCGACATTGAAATTGGAATAAGGCGCATAAGAGCCATCCAATGCTTTGACGGCGGCTTCGCATAGTTCCTTGTCCTCAGGTTCGAGTTCCGCGAGAGAGCCGTACTCCAGATAATGTATTTGCAGAGTCTTTTCAGTCATATTCACTTCACATATTGTGGAATATTCCAAAGATAGCAATTTTCCTGTGATTTCAGTATCTTTGCACATCATTTTAAATCTACGCGCCAGATGAAAGTATGTATTGGTCTCTCCGGAGGAGTCGATTCGAGTGTCGCCGCCCTGCTGCTCAAGCAACAGGGATATGACGTTTTCGCCATGTTCATGCAGAACTGGCATGATACGGAAGGCACCCTGCACGGTGACTGCGAATGGGAGGAAGACCGGTTCGTGGCTGAAATGGTCGCAAGAAAAATCGGTATCCCGTTCTATTTCATTGACTTGAGCAAGGAATACCGACAGCGCGTGGTGGACTATATGTTCGACGAGTATTCCAAGGGGCGGACCCCGAATCCGGACGTGCTGTGCAATAGGGAAATAAAGTTCGCCGCTTTTCTTGATGCAGCGCGAAAGCTGGGAGCCGACATGGTGGCCACGGGGCATTATTGCCGCAAGGAAGAGGCTAAGGATGCAGAAGGCAATGTCATAATGCGCGACGGAAAGCCTGTCTACAGGATTCTCGCAGGGTCGGACCCGAACAAGGACCAGAGTTATTTCCTCTGCCAGCTGACGCAGGAGCAGCTTTCCATGGCAATGTTTCCCATCGGGGATATCTGCAAGCCTGAGGTCAGGAGATTAGCCAAGGAGGCGGACCTGCCGTCCGCGGAGAAGAAGGATTCACAGGGAATATGTTTTGTCGGCAAGGTTGACCTCCCGGTGTTCCTGCAGCAGAAGCTGAAGTCTGTGGAAGGTGATGTTGTGGAGGTCTATGAAGCTTTCTATGAGGATAATGCGCATTATTGCTTCCTTCGGGAGACCTTGTCCTCCATTCTTGCGGATGACTGGAAGGGAGAGCTTTCGATGGTGTCGGACTACATTTCGGACGACAAGGCAGCGAAGTCGGAGGCCGGTCAATATGAAGGAGGCTGCAGGTATGAGTCAGTTTATGATCCGAAGAAAATCGGGGCTTTGGATGACGAGACTCTGATGAGGCTGTCAATGCCGGTGACATATGAAACCATCAAGTTCGAGACGGAGACCTATCGCTCCGGCAAAAAGCACGTGAAGAAGACCCGTTACAAGGCGAATCCATACGGGGCCGTCATCGGCCGGCATGAAGGGGCGCAGTTCTACACTATCGGACAGAGGAAAGGGCTGAACATCGGCGGGCACAAGGAGTCTCTGTTCGTGATATCGACTGACATTGAGCGGAATATCATATATGTAGGTGAAGGACATCATCACCGCGGGCTTTCGAGGAGCTGCCTGAGAGTTGCTCCGGAGGAGATTCACTGGATCCGTGAGGATCTTGCTCTCGGAGTCGGAGAGAACAGGAGATGCCGTGTGAGGATACGTTACAGGCAGCCTCTGCAGGATGCGGTGCTGATAATGCGTTCCAACGGACTGTTCATTCTTTTCGAGGAGCCCCAGCGCGGAATCACACCTGGGCAGTTCGCCGTCTGGTATGACCGGGACGAGATGCTCGGGTCGGGGGTGATATAGCGGCTGATGCCGAGTTTTCATCAGAAAATGTCAATTATACGGATCAACGAAAAAAGTAGGTTGATAAAATAAGTCTAGTTACCTTTGT
>JBJEBJ010000039.1:0-12800 GCA_051869955.1 Candidatus Cryptobacteroides sp. | reverse complement strand
GACCCTATCGACCAGCTCGAGAGATTCGAGGAGCAGGCCGCCCTCAAGAGCAAGGGTGACGACGAGGCAATGTTCATTGACTACGACTTCGTGCGCGCGCTCGAATACGGAATGCCTCCTACATCCGGACTCGGAATGGGCATCGACCGCCTCACCATGTTCATGACCGGCCAGAGCACCATCCAGGACGTGCTCTTCTTCCCTCAGATGAGGCCTGAGAAGACCGTGAAGCCGCAGAATCAGGACGAGACACAGGAGAACTGATAGAGCCCGCCTGAAATGAGGATCGAGACAATAACATCGGCCCAGAATCCGAAAATCAAGATGCTTCTCGCGCTCGGGGAGAAATCCCGTACAAGGCGCGAGAATGCACTTTTTGTCGTGGAAGGCCGGCGTGAGATTCTCCATTGTCTCGAATCCGGCTACAGCGTGAAGGCCCTGTTTTCTTGCCCTGAAATCATCCCGGGACGGGACGAGGAAATGATTGCCGCACAATGCGGGGAGGATGTCAGCCTGTTCAGGGTGACGGAAGCGGTATATGAGAAGATAGCCTGCAGGAAAGGGACCGAGGGGATTGTCGCAGAGGTGGAAATGAAGAATACCCGGCTCGAGGACATCAGGCTGAGGGAGAATCCCCTGATACTGGTATTGGAGTCGGTGGAGAAGCCAGGCAATCTCGGGGCCGTGCTCAGGACTGCGGATGCAGCTGATGCCGACGCGGTGATAATATGCGACCCGCTCACGGACCTGTACAATCCGAATCTAATACGTGCGAGTCTCGGGGCCATATTTACGGTGCTGACTGTCGCAGCTACCTCCGGAGAGACCATCAAATGGTTGAAGGACAATAATATAAAAATATACACGGCGCAGCTTCAGGACTCTTCCTGGTATTACGATACGGACATGAGATGCGGGACGGCCATCGTCATGGGCACCGAATCGACCGGCCTGAGCGACGTGTGGAGGATGTCCGCGGACGCACATGTGAAAATCCCGATGCTCGGGAGGCTCGACTCCCTGAACGTGTCGGTGTCCGCTGCGGTACTCGCATTCGAGGCCGTCCGGCAGCGGCATTCCGGGCGATAGGAGCATTCCGAGGAGAAAATCAGTCAATCACTAAAACACGAATACAATGGACAGATTCGGCCTGATCGGCGACCCTATTGCCACATCCTTGAGCCCGATGCTTTTCAAGGCCGGCTATGCCGGAAAATTCACATACGACCTCATCGAAGGAAACGACTTCGGCCAGTCCTGGAAAACATTCATGGACGGATATCAGGGCATCAATGTCACCGCCCCGTTCAAGGAGCAGGCTTTCAGGAAAGCGGAGCTTTTCACATCCTATTGTCACAAGATAGGGGCATCGAACCTGATTGTGAAGACTCCGGACGGTATTCTTGCTGACAATTCCGATTTCACAGGCATAATATTCTGTCTCGCCGAGGCATATTTCCCGGGACTGACCGGGGAATTCCTCACCAAGTTCGGCCCGGAAGCCCACATCAAGGTACACCAGTTCTTCAGGCAGGCAATCGGACAACTGTTCACCCAGAAGCCCCAGGCCCTTATAGTGGGCTGCGGAGGGGCCGGGCGTGCTGCCGCAGTGGCTGCTGCCGAACTCGGTTTTGACACCGTACTGATGAACAGGACTGCCGAAAAGGCGCAGAAAATTGCCGACGAACTGCCCGAATACAATTTCATCGTGGATCCGGTGACGGATTTCCGTGAGGCATTCAGGGAATGCGACCTCGTCATTTACACGCTTCCGATGAAACTCAATGCAGTTGACAGCCTGACAGCCGGCGATTTCGAGGGAGAGGACAGGTACTCCTGCCCGCGTCCTGCCAAGGTGGTCCTCGAGGCGAATTACAAGAATCCGTCATTCTCCGGAGAGATAAGGAGCCTAATGAATGCGGCTGGATGCCAGTACATCTCAGGACGCAACTGGCTGCTCTATCAGGCAGTCACCGGATATGCCCGACTGACCGGAATCCAGCCCGATGCCGCGGCAATGGCTGAGGCGATGAATTTTCAAAAATAAAAGTAGGTTATCTCAAAACTTATTCATAACTTGCAATGTTAATACGAACAAGTTATGTCACTGAACAAAGTAATGCTGATCGGTAACGTGGGAAAAGACCCTGAAGTACGTTACCTTGAGACAAATCCGGTTCCGCAGGGCAATGCCCCAAAGGTCGCCTCCTTCCCCCTGGCGACATCCGAAAGGTACAAAGACCGCAACGGAAATCTGCAGGAAAACACTGAATGGCACAATATCGTGGCCTGGCGCGGGCTCGCCGACACCGTGGAGAGATTCGTGAGGAAAGGCACCCAACTCTATATTGAAGGAAAGATCCGTACCCGTTCATGGACCGACCAGTCGGGCGCGAAGAAATACAGTACGGAAATCATAGCAGACACAATCCAACTTCTCGGGAAGCGCGCAGACAATCCTGGCGCAGCTCCGGGGGCGGGCTATCCGCAGAATTCCGGTTATCAGCAGCAGGGATACCAGCAGGCCGGAGGATACCAGCAGAACGCTCCTCAGCAGTACCAGCCGGGATCTCCTTACTCCCAGCCGGCGCCACAGTCCGGAACACCATATGGCCAGACTGCACCGGCTCCTGAATATCCTGCGGCAGGACCTGAGATGGACGACCTTCCGTTCTGAAAATGAAAACCAATTGAATTTGACTCACAAAATATTTACACTATGAAACTTGATGTAGTTCTCGGACTCCAGTGGGGAGACGAAGGAAAAGGCAAGATTGTTGACGTTCTTGCAGGAAGATATCCAGCAGTGGCCAGATTCCAGGGAGGCCCGAACGCCGGACACTCTCTTCATTTCGACGGGCACAATTTCGTCGTAAGAAGCATTCCTTCAGGCATTTTCAGAGAAGGAGCCACCAACATCATCGGAAACGGAGTCGTACTTGACCCTGTAACTTTCCGTGAAGAGTGCGGCAATGTGGCCAAGCTCGGCATCGACGCCAAGGAAAGGATTCACATCTCCAAGAAGGCACACCTCATCCTGCCTACACACAAACTCCTCGACGCAGCCAACGAGGCGGCCGCAGGCAAGGCAAAGATTGGGTCAACCCTCAAGGGAATCGGGCCTACATATACCGACAAGATCAGCCGCCACGGACTCAGGGTCGGGGACATCCTCGCTCCTGACTTCAAGGAGAGGTTCGCCAAGCTGAAAGCAAGACACCTCCAAATGCTCGCAGACCTTGACTACAAGTGCAATCCGGACGAGTTCGAGGCCGAGTGGATGGACGCCGTCGAGTTCCTCAAGGGATTCGATCTCATAGACTGCGAATATTTCGTGAACGGATGGTTGGATGAGAAGCCGATGCTCGCTGAGGGCGCACAGGGTTCCCTCCTCGACATCGACTACGGTTCATATCCTTTCGTGACATCGTCTTCTACCACCATCGGCGGAGTCTGCACTGGACTCGGAGTGGCCCCTTCAAGGGTAGGACATGTGTACGGAATCTTCAAGGCATATTGCACCAGGGTCGGAAGCGGTCCGTTCCCTACAGAGCTTTTTGACGAGACCGGAGAGGAGATCCGCCGCATCGGTCATGAGTTCGGAGCTGTCACGGGCAGGCCGCGCAGGACAGGCTGGCTTGACCTCGTAGCCCTTAAATACACGGTGATGGTGGACGGCGTCACCGACCTGATAATGATGAAGGCCGACTGCCTCGACTCCTTCGAGACCATCAAGGTCTGCACGTCCTATATCGTGGACGGCAAGGAGACCGACCAGTTCCCGTTCGACACTGCTGCCGAAATCACCCCTGTATATACCGAATTCAAGGGCTGGCATCAGGACCTCACCGGAATCCGGAAGGAAGAAGACCTGCCACAGGCCTTCAAGGACTATGTAAAGTTCATGGAGGACTATCTGAAAGTCCCTATCTCCATCATCTCCCTCGGTCCTGACCGCGAAGCCACAATCGAGAGATAATACTGCCTGACATATACATCACATCACCATCTCGTTCTTGCGGAAGGCGAGAGGGGTGATACCTGTCATGCGCTTGAAGAAACGGCCGAAATGCGAAGGATCCGGGAAATGCAGACGGTCGGAAATCTGCTGCACGGTCAGTTCCGAAAAAGTCAGTAGCACTTTGGCCTCCCTTACGAGAAAATCCGAGATGGACTGCTTCGGGGACTCGTTTGCCACGGCACAGGTTACGGCCGAAAGATAACGGCTCGTGATACACAGTTTGTCGGCATAGAAGGCGACATTGTGTTCGACACATCCGTACTCCTGGAGGAGAGTCATGAAATTCTTGTAGATTTCCTCTCCCCTGCTGATGGCCGCTTCCTTGTGTCCGTCAAGCGAATACCTCTCAATTTTGTCATATATGTGCAGCATCAGGCTGCGGAGGACATTGGTGGCAATGATTGTCCGGTATTTGTTCAGCCGGTCCGAGAATATCGTACGGAAGACGGCAAAATAAGACTCTGTCACGGACTGGGTGCGCCCATTATGCTGATATACAGGATATTTTCGGAGATGTCTGAAGAAATCCGAAGATATCTTCCTCAACGCCTGGGACATCATGGCATCAGAGCAGGTAAAGATGGTGATTTTCAGATCCGCGGAACAATTCGAGAAACACACGAATGCTTCCGGAAACAGAAGTATCTCGCTTCCCGGACGGATGGAATGGATTTCCGTATTGATATTCACGGTACATGTGCCGGAAATACAGAGGAATATTCCCCAGCCACGGACCTTTACCGGTTCTTCCGTGCTGAGTTCCGTCGATGTATCCACTATGATGAAAGGGTCTTCCTCTGTGAAAATGGAATCTGAAATAGCCTTCATTTCGGTTCGTCTCAAAATTTCTGTAAAATTAGCAAAAAAATATTCTGCTGGAAAATCAATTCCGTATTTGGCCATTTTTCATTGAATTTTGAAACTCCATACCTCGTTTTTATGGACTACTTTTGCTGACCAAAAAAAGATCTTGATCAAATGGCAGAAAGAAAAGCAACAGCAGTCGCAGTCATTGTCTGCAGCTGCATCATCATGTACTCCTGCAATAGCGGGCAGGCAGTACAACAAGGCTCAAAAGTCTATGAGTCAATTACTTTAAAGGCAGAAAACATCGAACTTTCCGAGACATATCCGGCATCCATCCAGGGACGTCAGGATATAGCCATCTACCCGCAGATTTCGGGAACCATTTCCAAAGTCTGCGTAAAGGAAGGACAGCGCGTGAAAAAGGGACAGTCCCTGTTCGTCATCGACCAGGTTCCTTATAAGGCCGCTCTCCAGATAGCCCAGGCCAACGTCCAGGCTGCCGAGGCCGGAGTGGCAACTGCAGAACTGCTCTACAACAGCCGCGTAAAGCTTCACGAAAAGGGCGTCATATCCGACTACGAGCTGCAGACAAGCTACAACCAGCTTCTCACGGCCAAAGCCCAGCTCGCCCAGGCACAAGCCCAGGAAGTCACAGCACAGAACAACATGACTTACACCATGGTGCTCAGCCCTGCGGACGGAGTTGTCGGGACACTTCCTTACAGGGAAGGAGCATTGGTATCCCCGTCAATTCCTGTCGCACTGACCACGGTTTCGGACAATTCCGTGATGTATGTATATTTCTCATTGACAGAGAACCGCCTGCTCTCCCTCACAAGAGAGCACAGCACGATGGACGAAGCCATCAAGAGCCTGCCTGAAACGGAACTCAGGCTGAACGACGGCTCCACATATTCCGAAAAGGGATATATAGAGACCATCAGCGGCGTTATTGACAGGTCCACCGGAAGCGTATCCGTACGTGCCGTGTTCCGAAATCCGGGAGGCATCCTTCACAGCGGTGCATCAGGCAACATCGTCATCCCTGAGACCGTGGACAACGCCCTGGTCATCCCGTGCTCGGCCACATTCGAGCTTCAGGACCAGGTGTTCGCATACAGGATTATTGACGGGAAGGCCGTGGCCACAAGGCTTGTGACGAGCCTCACAGACGACGGAAAGAGATATGTGGTCAAATCCGGTCTCGAGCCTGGTGACACAATACTTGCCGAAGGCGTCGGAATGGTAAGAGACGGCCAGGAAATCAGAACCAAGGAGGCAAGTCTATGACACTCAAAGCATTCATTGACAGACCGATACTATCGGCCGTCATCTCTATTGTCATCCTGTTCGCAGGTCTCATAGGACTTGCGACACTGCCGGTCGAGCAGTATCCGGACATCGCTCCGCCTACCGTGATGGTCATGACATCCTATCCTGGCGCAAGTGCCGAGACCATCCAGAAATCCGTCATCGCGCCACTCGAGGAGAGCATCAACGGTGTGGAGAATATGGACTATATGAAGTCCACCTCCACCAATACCGGCACAGTACAGATATATGTCTATTTCCGTCAGGGCACGGATCCTGACATGGCCACGGTCAATGTGATGAACCGCGTCTCAATGGCCACGGGCTCCCTCCCGGCAGAGGTAACCAAGATCGGCGTCACCGTCCTCAAGAGGCAGACCAGCATGCTGAAAATCATCGCATTACACAGCCCGAACCGAACATACGACACCAAGTTCCTCGGCAACTACATGAAACTGAACATTGAGCCGGACCTCAAGCGAATCAAGGGAGTGGGCGACGTCGTCCTCCTCTCCGACCAGTACAGCATGAGAATCTGGTTCAACCCGTCAGCGATGGCACAGCACAACCTGATTCCGGGCGACATCACCGGAATACTTGCGGAGCAGAACATCGAGGCCGCGACCGGATCTTTCGGTGAAAGTTCAGGTTCGTCATTCGAATACGTAATGAAATACAGGGGAAGAAAACTGACCCCTGAGGAGTTCGGGGAGATTGTCATAAGCGCATTGCCTTCGGGAGAAGTGCTCAGGCTCAAGGACGTGGCCAGAATCGAACTCGGAACCGAGTCCTACGGCTACCGATCCAGCACCGACGGACATCCTGGAATCCAGACCATGGTCTTCCAGGTGGCCGGTTCAAATGCAACGGAAGTGGTGAACGACATCGACGCCCTTCTCGATGAAGCGAGGAAAGACCTTCCTGAAGACATGGAGCTCGATACCATGATGAGTGTCAACGACTTCCTCTTCGCTTCCATGAAAGAGGTAATAAAGTCCCTCATCATTGCGTTCATCCTCGTCGTCCTCGTGGTATATTTCTTCTTGCAGGATTTCAGGGCGACCCTGATTCCGTCCATCGCCATCATCGTGTCTCTCGTGGGAACCTTCGCATTCATGGCGATAGCAGGATTCACCATCAACCTCCTGACACTCTTCGCCCTCGTGCTGGCCATCGGAACCGTGGTGGACAACTCGATTGTGGTCGTGGAGGCGGTCCAGTCGAGATTCGATGCAGGATACAAGTCCTCCTACCATGCCGCTAATGACGCGATGGGAGGTATCACCGGCGCCATCATCACCTCCACCCTCGTGTTCATGGCAGTGTTCATTCCGGTATCCATGATGGGCGGCACATCCGGTATCTTCTACACCCAGTTCGGTATCACAATGGCAGTGGCAGTGGGATTGTCAGCAATCAACGCCCTGACTCTTGCCCCGGCTCTCAGTGCATTGATAATGAAGCCAGTAATCGACGAGAACGGCAATGAGAAAGACACCTTCTCGAACCGCTTCAGGAAAGTGTTCAACACCGGATTCAGCGCCGTGGTGGAGAAATACAAGTACGGAGTCCTCTTCTTCATCCGCCAGAAATGGGCCATGTGGCTGACCTGCATCGTGTTCGCAGGACTCTTCGTATTCCTAATGATGACCACCAAGACCGGCCTTGTACCTGACGAGGACCTCGGCACCATCATGGTGGACATCACCATGGCTCCGGGAACCTCATTGTCGAGGAGCGAGGAAATCCTCAACGACATCAATGGCAGGATTGCCACGATACCTGAAATCGAGCTGCGCTCAAGCGTTGCCGGTTACGGAATGCTCTCAGGCCAGGGTTCTTCCAACGCCCAGATTGTCATCAGGCTCAAGAACTGGAAATACAGGAAAGACAATGCAAGCAAGGTCGGCGCAGTAATCGGCAAGATAAAAGCCCTGACCGCTGACATCAAGGATGCACAGATAATCCCGATGGCGCCTCCTGTGATCACCGGATACGGCACAACGAACGGATTCGAGCTGCACCTCCAGGACAAGAACGGAGGTGATGTCAACGACTTCTACAACATTGCCATGCAGTTCATCGGAGCCCTCAACCAAAGGCCGGAGATTGCCATGGCATATACCTCGTTCAGTCCGAAATACCCTCAGTACATGGTGGATGTGGACGCGGTGAAATGCAAACGCGCAGGAGTCTCCCCTGCCACAGTGCTCTCTACCCTGAGCGGTTATTTCGGAGGACAGTATGTGTCCAACATCAACAGGTTCTCGCATGTGTACCGTGTGACCATACAGGCAGACCCTCAGTACAGGATGTCCCCTGCCGACCTTGACAGGAGTTACGTGAGGATGAACAACGGTTCGATGGCACCGCTTTCCGAATTCGTGAAGCTGACGAAAGTATATGGAACCCAGTCCCTTTCGAGGTTCAACATGTACAACTCGATTGCCGTCAACGGAGCCGCGGCCGAAGGATATTCCTCCGGAGAGGCCATCAAGGCGGTCAACGAGGTGGCTGCACAGACATTGCCGAGAGGCTTCGGATTCGAATTCGCCGGAATCGCCAGGGAGGAGAGCCGCACCGGGAACAACTCCCTCATCATATACGGCATCTGCATCTTGCTTATATATCTGATCCTGTGCGCATTCTACGAGAGCGCACTGATTCCTCTCGCGGTCATCATCTCAGTTCCGTGCGGGCTTATGGGAAGCTTCCTTTTCGCGAAGTTCTTCGGTCTCGAGAACAATATCTATCTGCAGACCGGAATCATCATGCTCATCGGACTGCTTGCGAAGACTGCCATCCTTATCACGGAATACGCGACCAAGAGGCGCAAGGCGGGAATGAGCCTGACACAGGCTGCAATCGGAGCTGCAAAGATACGTCTCAGGCCAATCCTGATGACTGCCCTGACCATGATATTCGGAATGCTTCCGCTGATGTTCTCTACGGGAGTAGGTGCGAACGGAAACTCCTCACTCGGTACCGGAGCGGTAGGAGGAATGCTCGTGGGCACCCTCGTCCTGCTCTTCCTCGTGCCGTCACTCTTCTGCGTATTCAAGTTCATCGAGGAGAAGATAAAGCCGGTGGAGAATGAGCGTGGAGACTGGCAGATCCAGGGCGAGATTGCCGAAATCCAGGAAATGAAGAAGGCCAAGGGAGAACAGGACAACATCGTCAAGTTCTGATGCCCGGGCCGGAAAGAAGTATTTAAAATATAGACAGAATGAAACGGTTGATTATATTATTACTCAGCGCTGCGGTTGTCGGAGGATGCGGGATATACAGGAAGTACGAGCGTCCTGCCGGCAGCGGGCCTGACACGAATCTTTTCGGGGAGGAATACGCGACGGAAGACACCTCGAGCATCGCAGACCTGGGATGGAGGGAGCTTTTCACGGACTCACACCTTCAAGCCCTGATAGAGAAAGGGCTCGAGAACAATACTGACATACGCACTGCGAGACTTCACACCGAACAGGCTGAAATATCTCTCAAGACTGCGAGACTGGCATACGTTCCGAGCTTCAATTTCGCACCGGAAGGAGGAGTGAGCAGTTTCGATAATTACAACGGGGTGAAATCCGGCACGACCTGGACATATTCGGTTCCTGTGGCGGCAAGCTGGGAAATCGACATTTTCGGCAAGACAACGAACCAGAAGAGACAGATCAAGGAAACCTGGCTGATGATGCAGGACTATGAGCAGGCAGCCGTCACAGGGCTCATTGCAGCGGTCGCTTCTCAATATTACACATTGCTCATGCTAGACAGGCAGCTCGAATTGACAGAGTCCACGGCTGAAAAATTCCAGAAAAGCGTGGAAGTGCTCGAAGCGATGAAGGATGCGGGCATGGCCAATGAAACGGCAATCGCCCAGATGAGAGGAGCCTACTGGCAGGTGAAAGCGGGCACGGAGTCCATTGCACAGGCAATCAAGGAGATAGAGAATTCGTTATGCTCCACCCTCGGAGAGACTCCTCACGGGATCGAAAGAGGGAACATTGACTCGGTGGAATTCCCGGCAGAGCTTAAGACCGGAGTCCCTGCAGCATTGCTCGAAAGGAGGCCTGACGTCAGGGCAGCAGAGCACAATCTTGCAGGAGCCTATTACGCAGTGAACGTGGCACGCGGCTCAATGCTTCCGTCACTGTCACTCAGCGGAGCTGCCGGATGGACCAACAGCGCAGGTGCAGTGGTGAACCCGGGAGGGCTGATCCTGTCCGCTGCCGGTTCGCTCTTCCAGCCAATATTCAATGCAAGAGCCAATGCAGCCAAGGTGAAGATAGCGAAGTCCCAGCAGGAGGAGGCAAAGTTGAATTTCAGGCAGACCGTACTCGATGCCGGTGCAGAGGTGAACAATGCCCTTACGCTCTACCAGAGTGCAAGCCGTAGAATCGAGGCCAGAATCGAGCAGACAAAAGCTCTGGAGGAGGCTGTGGAGAAGACGGAATACCTCATGAGATATTCCTCCACCACCTATCTTGAGGTCCTGACTGCCGAGCAGTCGCTCCTATCCGCCGAGACGGACCTGGTACAGGACCGTTATGACTTGATTTACAGTGTAATATCACTTTACCACGCACTCGGAGGCAGATAATCCCGACTTCTAACTGCGGCTATATGACAGGACACAAGGGAGAGCGCCCACCAAGTGGGAGGGATTCAGTTTTCCGAACGTCACCCTCCTGAATCTCCCCGTCAATAAATAAAGAGGCTGGCCCAGAATGAAGGTCAGCCTCTTCCTTGATATTGTATCTGAGCGACTAAAGGTCGTTCATTTCCTTGAGATAATCCTCCTTGCTGCTTACCACGATATCCTGGAACTCTTTCTGGCCTGTGCCGGCAGGAATCAGATGACCGCAGATAACATTCTCCTTCAGGCCCTCAAGGTCATCGACACGGCCACGGATTGCGGCCTCGCTGAGCACCTTGGTGGTCTCCTGGAATGAAGCGGCGGATATGAAGCTGTCCGTCTTGAGGGCAGCCCTCGTGATACCCTGGAGAACCTGGCTTGCAGTTGCAGGCTTGGCCTCGCGTACAGCCATCATCTTGAGGCCCTGTCTCTCGAGGGACGCATTCTCGTTCCTCATCTCACGGGCAGTGATGATGTTGCCGTCGCTATATCTCTGGGAATCACCATGCTCGATGACATAATACTTGCCGTAGATATCATCATTGGTATCCATGAACAGCCACTTGTCCACAAGCTCCTCAGGCAGGAACTCGGTATCGCCAGGGTCGTTGATCTGCACCTTCCTCATCATCTGTCTTACGATGATCTCGAAATGCTTGTCGTTGATTTTCACACCCTGCAGACGGTACACCGCCTGGACCTCATTCACGATATACTCCTGGGCCTTGACAGGTCCGAGTACATTGAGAATGTCTGTAGGCGAGATTCCGCCGTCTGAAAGACGAGAACCGGCCTTGACATAGTCATTCTCCTGCACGAGAATCTGCTTGGTAAGAGGCACGAGATAATGCTTCTCGACACCGGACTTGTTCCTTACGACAATCTCACGGTTACCCCTCTTGATCTTGCCCATGATGACCTCACCGTTGATTTCGGAGATGATAGCCGGGCTGGACGGTGTCCTTGCCTCGAAGAGTTCGGTAACTCGAGGGAGACCTCCGGTAATATCGTTGGACTTGCCGATTGCACGAGGAATCTTGATGATGACCTCACCGATCCGGACATTCTCGCCGTCACTGACAGTGACATGGGCGCCGACCGGAAGGTTGTACTGCTTGAGCAGGTCTCCGCCTTCTCCGATGATGAGGATTGAAGGGTTCTTGGTCCTGTCTCGGGACTCGATGATGACCTTGTCCTTGTTGTTGGAGTACTCGTCTGCGCTTTCCTCCCTGAAGGTAAGGCCTTCAATCATATTGTCGAAACGTACGGTACCGGTGGTCTCCACTATGGTGATTGCATTGTAAGGATCCCATTCGCAGATGAGGTCGCCCTTCTTGACATTGTCTCCGTCCTTCTTGTAAAGAACTGAGCCATAAGGCACATCGTATGTGGAGAATGTGATTCCGGTGTTCTCGTCGATAATCTTGAGCTCTGCCATACGGCTGACAACGACCTCCTCCTTGTCTCCGGTAGCGGTCTCCCTCTCGAGAGTCCTGAGCTCCTCGAACTGGAGTTTTCCGTTGTACTTGGACTCGATGGAAGAGTCTGCAGCGGTACTTGAAGCAGTACCTCCGACGTGGAATGTACGGAGGGTAAGCTGGGTACCAGGCTCACCGATGGACTGTGCTGCAATCACGCCGACAACCTCACCCTTCTCGACCATGCGGCTGGTAGCAAGGTTACGTCCATAGCACTTCGCGCAGACTCCCTTGCGGGACTCGCAGGTAAGCACTGAACGGATCTCGACCTGCTCGATAGGAAGAGAGTCGATAAGGCTTGCTGTAGCCTCCCTGATCTCCTCGCCGGCCTTGATGATGAGTTCTCCGGTGATCGGGTTGAATATGTCGTGTACTGATGTACGTCCGAGAATCCTCTCGCCGAGAGACTCGACAACCTCGTCCTTGTTCTTGATGGCTGAAGCCATGAGTCCGCGGAGAGTGCCGCAGTCCTCCTCATTGATGATGACGTCATGGGAAACGTCCACGAGTCGTCTGGTGAGGTATCCTGCATCGGCAGTCTTGAGGG
>JBJEBJ010000038.1:0-2596 GCA_051869955.1 Candidatus Cryptobacteroides sp. | reverse complement strand
CTCCATTGACACGTCCATAGTACCCATTTGAAGCAGTTCCGTACCATTGGTCATCGGCGTCCGACAGATTCACATCGCCCCTGAAAGAATCCTGGTATCCGAGAACAGTGTTACTGTACCATCTGGAGAAACCGGTATTGCCGGATTTATTGAGGATTGTACCGGGATTACCTTTCAAAAGGCCACCGTCCGGATTGTACTCCGTCATAGGATCGATAGCCCCGAACGGGTCAGAACCGGAAATCTTGGCATTGCAGTCCCACTCTGCGATGATAGTGGACACAGTGTTGTCATACTCATTGATTTTCAAGTCTGTTTCAAAGAGAGGTACAATACAGATGTCATTCTCAGTTATTCCGAAGCATTTGAGATTCACCTTGACTATAAGGCCTGTCAGAGTTCCTGAACCTGATGGTAGTGTCCTGTGTGCCCATGGAGCCTTCAGAGATGTCAGCATATACATGCTATGGCCGGCTTTATCCCTTACAGGGACCGGATAATACCGGTAGAGGGACGGGAACAGATTGACAAAATAATCAGATTGCTTCTGGGCCTCCGTACCGGCGAAACAAGTCTTGAAATTGGTGTAGGCACCTGCCGCAAGAGCTATCTCAACATCCTTCAGAGTCACGACATTGAACACATCGTCAACCCCGATTTCTCCTATCTCAGTCACCGGAGCCATCCATGTACTCTCCTCAGCCTTGAGCAAATGCTCTATCGTCATGCCTTTGAATACCTTATAGGAGAATCCGCCTTCGGACATGGTCTCAACCCTTGTATCCATCAATGCAACACGTGCCAGGCAGTTCACATCCATAGCTATGAGATCCTCTGATTCAAGGATTATGGAATTGCCGGAGTCATCCCTCAGGATATATCTCCTGGCATCATAGTTCTTGGACGAACCGTTTACAACGACATAGCCTTCGACATAGACATTATCCGTGACAATCCCGTCCTGCCAGGACGAAACTGACAGGATATCACTTCGGATTGCGCCATTGTACTTGCTCGGTGCGGACTGGGAAAGTTTTATGACGGCTTCACCAGACCTGCCGAATTCATCGGAGCACAACAGTTCAAGGACACAGGTGCGGGATGCCTCCTCATTATTCGGGAGAGCATCGAATTTCAATACTGACTCCTCTATACGGAGGTTCGTAATCCAGTCCTGATTTGCCTTGACCGATATCTCTTCATCCGGAACATTTGCAGTGATTGGAATTTTGTAAGTGGCATCCGCGGCCGTAAGTACCATTGAATAGGCATCCGGCACAATAGACGGATAAGCTGAAAGCTGAATCACCGTAATCTCTTTCGATTCATTTCCGTCCAATGAGAACAAACGGATTTTCACAATTCTCATCGACTCTCCTTTATTGGCACTGCCTCTCACGGTAAACTTGCCGGTTGACGGCCTTCCTCCCATGAGATCTGTTGAAAGCCATCCGTTTTCCAGGTTGTATTCTATTCGCCATTCAGTGGTGGATGTGAATCTCACATCCACCGGAGCACCTGAATCAGACATTATTATCTCATCCTTTTCAAGTTCTATACAACTCTCCAAAGTCTTTTCCTGGCATGCGGACAGAGCCAGCAGAGGGACAAGAATAATACAAGTAAATATGTTTTTCAATTCTGTCATGATCATCTTGATTTGATAACGTCTGTCTTGTCAATAATTTCATAATACTCATCTTTGTCATTCAAGACAAAGATCTGGAATGATCCGCCACCCTCATAAACTCGGACCATAATATGACCGGCCTTGATTTTCTTGCCGTTGTCCCCGAGACGATATTTGTTGCTTTCCACAAGCCCGGCACCGAATACCAGTTTTTCCGAGCCGTCTGTAGAGGTGAGCATCCTTGCCAACGGATCCGGCTGTGGATGATAATAGTCCCATACCGGAATAATCCAGGCACTCGCATCCATATTCCTCACAAATCCCGAGTGCATCGCATCAGAATAAGCGTGATGGTTGCAAACCACTACATCAGTCTGTCCTGCAACTTCCGATATCGCATCCTCATATCCTTCAGCCTTGATATCTCCGCCTGTATACCAGTCGAATTTGCCATATGATATCCTGATGGCAAGGCTATATTCATTCTCATCATTTGTGGACATATTGTAGTCAGCTACAGAATTTCCGGTACCGGTCCAATACTTGAGATTTCCTGCCAGGTTCCTGACGCTGAACTCATAACTCCTGTCATTGAGCAGGACAAACTGCTGATTGCTCCCGACAATCATCTGCTGGTTGGTCTTTCCTTCAGCATCCCTGTCCTTCATGAACTGGATATAATTGACTATTCCGGAATTCGAGGAATTTACCTGAGAAGATGAAGGATATGAATAATCCGGCCATCCGCGGTCAATCACCTTGTCAATCTCCAACATATCAGCAAGATGAGTTATCCCTTGCAGCTTATACTGATGCTTCTCGGAGGTAATCGCCAATTTATCAAAAGCCCCGATGTGGTCAATGTGAAAATGTGTTATCAGAGCATAGTCAATCTTGCCGTCCTTGCCAAGAGGCGATGCAAAATGTCTGATATACTGGGCTACCCATTCTGCCGGACGCTTCGAA
>JBJEBJ010000037.1:0-55282 GCA_051869955.1 Candidatus Cryptobacteroides sp. | reverse complement strand
CAAAGATCGGGGTTCTTCTTCACGATTCTATGACGTGGCTGACCGGAGGCTTACGCCGGAGGAAAGTATCTCGGAGAAGGTGTTGAAATCAGCGGCACCGTATGGGCTCCCGTCAATTGCGGCTATGAGGATGGCCTGTATCCTTCCGGAAGACTGTATATGTGGGGACGTCCTGATTCTGGCAGATACTCAGATCCGCAGACAGATAATGCCTCTTGGCTATATGTCATTGATGATGAGTATCTTCATGCGGAAGATGATCCGTGCCCGGACGGATGGAGGATACCAAATTCTTTTGAACTGTCGAAACTGTATAAGGGGAAAATCTCAGGCAGTATCGTTGTAAATGGTGTGGAAGGAAGATATTTCTATGGGCTGGAAGGTGTCAGGAAAATATTCCTGCCGGCTGCCGGCTATATAGGTTCGTCAGGGAATACGGTATATGAAAAAGGAAACACTGGCGCATATTGGTCTTGTTCGGCATCTGAAACTGAAGCTGCGGCGATGATATTCCGTGACAATCCGGATTCTGAAGACAGTATTACAGCAGAGGAAATTGACATGGATAAAATGAGCAGCTGTTCCATACGTTGTGTAAAATATTGACAAAAGGGGATGCCCATCATTACTGAAGGACATCCTCTTTCATTTATGTTCCTGAATATCAGAATTCTGAATAGTCAGTTGTCAACTTGTTGCAAGTGTAGGTAACCGAACCTCCGTTAGGATAGGTTCTGGTTGCCCTTACCTCCCAGTTCTGCTCGGTATCAGGTTCTCCTGATTCCGGAGTGAAATACCAGTAATGGCTTGCGGTCGTATTGGACCATGTGTCGGTAGTCTTCGCCTTCTCGTTGTACCAGAATGCTGCCAATGCCATATTTGAGACACCGCTTTCAGCAGCCTTGATACAATCTCCGACCTTGGTACCGTTCTGCCAGAACTCTACGGTCCAGTATTTAGGATCATCATCGAACACTTCCACAACGAAACTGTTCTTGAACCCGGCGAATCCCTTCGCATAAAGTTTTCCACTTGCAGGTTTCGTAGCAGGGAAGTTCGAATACCAGGTAACAGGTCCTGCAGCATTCTCAGGACTGTATTCCTGATTACCGTTGTATACCCTCATCTGATATCCCATGTCACGGTTTGTCGGCTTCAGAACCCAGTCCTGAATCTTTGAACCTTTCACATTGTAGATATTGTATCCGTTAGGAGAACCTGTGACATTCGAATTGGATGCCCACCATGCTCCGCATGCCGCACCCTGGATATGCTCGTAAACCTCCTGTCCACCGTTGTCGTGGATATAGTTCTGGGTATAGTGGGTATGCCCGACTACGATGTGAGCCTCGCTGAACCTGCCGAGCATCTCCATCACTTCAGCGTAAACGCCTGACGCATTTGTCCTTATCGGCTGATGAACGCAGAAGATTATGAGCTTGTTCTCAGGATTTGAGACATTGGCAATATCCTGCCTGAGCCATTCCATCTGAGACTCCGTCAACTCATTGGTATAGTTCCATGTCTTGCTGTTTGGCGATGAAGATGATGTAATGCCGTTCACAAGGACATTGTCCATCAGGACGATATGTGCATTTCCCCTGTCGAATGAGTAATCCACAGGACCGAAATGTTTCACATATTCCTCGAGAGCATTATAGTCATCTACCTCACGGTCTCCGGTAGCAGCCACCATCGAGTCATGGTCGTGGTTTCCGCTTATGCTGAACATAGGCAGGAAACGGTTGTTTATGACGATGTTGCGCATTGTCCTGATCATCGGGTCAAACATGTAGTATGAGTCGAAGGTGATATCACCAAGGCTTATGGCATAAACATTAGGATAGTTGCCTTCACCGATGGTCTTCTTGATGTCTGGAACTGTCTCCCCGAGGAATCTTGCTGCATCGTCGATGGTCTGGCACTGAGGGTCACCTATCATGACGAGGGTGAAATCAGTCTCAGGGGCCTTGAGTTTGTTGAGCTTGAAGTCACAACGATATGCTTTTCCCTTGGTCATGATGCCAGGGGAGAAGAACATCGGAAGATGGTCGAGATTGTCAAGAGGAATCTGATACTCAGCCGGAACAGTGTAATATACTTTGCGGGTGAGGTCATTCTTCTTCATCTGATAAACTCCGTTTGCATCTGTTTTGACGAACTGGTATCCGTCAGTAACAGCAATCCCAGCAATTCCCTTGCCTGTGGACTGATCCGTAATGAGACCGGCAAGATCCACATCCGAACCGAGTTTCGTACCATTGATTTCGGTCTCCGTAAGTTCTTTCAGTACCGGATCTTTGGTGTTTCCGCCAGCAGGGACACTCTCCTCCTTCTCGCAGGCGATGAAGGAGGCAAGTATCATAGCTGAGCATAAGATTGTATAAAATTTTCTCATAATCAATCTATATTTTAGTTCCAACCGTAATTCTGGCCGATTTTAGGATTCAAGGTCTGTGCAGATACCGGAATCGGGCGGCAATACATCTTGTTTTCCCACTGAAGGTCATATTTATAAACAAGATATCCGTCATCAATGAACCAGTCGGTATCCTTGGCATTTTCCTTCGCGGAAATAGGATAACATGTAGTTCCGTTGAGAGCTCCGCTTTCAGCCTTCTCGAAGGTGTAGTCCTGATTCTCGAATGAGAAGCCGCTGCCGGATCCTACATAAATGCCTTTCCATCCGATGCTGTTGTGACGGCGGGCAATAAGGTCTCCCTGTCCGTATCTGTAAACATCGAGCTGCCTGAGACCGTCCTCGAAGGTGAGTTCGGTCACTCTCTCGCGGCGGATCTCAAGCGCGATGTCGAGATCACCTCTTGTAGTGATAGGGTGTGCAAGATCCTTGGTATAATACTCGTACAGCCATTCATCGCGGGAATAATCACCGCTGCCAGGATAGATGTTGGCAATGCCAGCACGTGTGCGGAGAGCACCTACAGTCTTGTTCCATATTTCCTGGCTCATCTGTCCGAGCTCGTTCATTGCCTCGGCATAGTTCAGAAGAACTTCTGCATAGCGGACAATAGGAAGTGAATTCTCGTCGAGTGAGTTCTGGAAATGAGATTCGTCAGGAACACTCCATTTGCATATCATATATCCTGTCTTGCAGAATGTGAAGTCAATCCTCTCGTATGGATATGAAGAATTGATTATGGCATGCCCAGGTCCGAGAATCGTGGCTGCAAGACGAGGGTCCCTGCCTGTGAATTCGTCAGTAATCAGGACTTTGTCCTCACCGCCCTTCACGTCGATAGGTGTTCCGTCAACCTTCAGGAACATATCCACGAGATCCTTGGTTCCGGAGTACTGCTGGCCGAGAGTCGATGAGTGGAAATATCTCGTAAGGCTGTGGCGCTTGCCGAGATCCCCGCTGAAGGAACGTCCCCAGATAACCTCGTCTTTCTGTATTGATGCGCTGAGGAAAAGAGAAGAATAGTTCTTGATGAGAGAGAAGTCGCCCTCGTCAATCACTGTCTTTGCGCATTTTGCAGCGAGATTCAGGAGATCCTCCACGCTTTCATACTCATTTGTCCAAGGCTTTCCTGTGGCAGGATTGTTCTGGACATTCATCCTGAAGGTGGCCTCATAGAGGAAATATCTGGAAGCCAATGCATTGACAACGAACTTGTCGATTCTGACGCGTCCGTCGGTATGGAACTTGTCGGCCATGCAGTATGTACATGCGTACTGAAGATCCTCTGCCACTTTGTGGAAGACATATTCCCTGTCGTCCCTCGGTCCGTAAAGAATGGTGGAGTCATTAGGCTGGAGATACTTCTCAACCCATGGAACGTCGGAGAAAGTGTTGATCATGCTGACATATTTCATGCCTCTCCAGAATCTTGCAACACCCTCATAATGATTGTAGATATTCTCGTCCACCTTGCCTTTGGCGTTCGACATGTTTGTGAGCATATAGTTCACCCTTCTGAGGAAAGCCCAGTTGCTGGTGGCCCATCCGCCCTGCTTGGATGAATCCCAGTGTGCACTCGGACGGTAAAAATCAGTACTTGTCTTGGTGGCAATCAGGTCATTGTATGCGTCTCCTGAGTTAGTTTCCGATGAATTCGGAAGCCAGGACTCAAGCATTCCGTTCGCATACATCTCAAGCTCGGATTCGCTTGCGAAATATGACGATGCGCTGAATTTGTTGTCAGGCTCCCTGGAGAGGAAATCCTCGCAGGCAGTAAGTCCTGACAGCAGCAGCGAACCGGCAATCAAATATATTAATCTTTTCATCATCAATTACTTTTAGAATGTTAAACCGATACCGAAAGTGATAGTCCTGAGCATAGGATATGACATACCGTCACCGATACCGCTGAGTCCGGTGCTCTTCGTGCTGTCGAAGTCGGAGTCTCCTACACCGATTCCCTCAGGGTCGAACATGTCCGTGTGTTTGAACATCGGAGACCATGTCCAGAGGTTCTCCATCGAGCAATAGATTCTTGCACCCTGCATGCCAATCTTCTCGACAATCTTCTTAGGGAATGTGTAGTCTACTGTCAGGTTCTTGAGACGGATGTAGGCTGCATTCTGGAGATAATGGTCGTTCTCGACTGTAAGAGGACCCACGTTACGGTTGGCGCTGTAACCTACCCTTCTTGACCAGTATGGGTTCTTGTCATAGTTGACAACTGTCCAGTTTTCGGTACTGTAGTCGATCTGTGCGTAATTGTCCCCGGTCTGGCTCTTCATGAGATAACCGCAATATGGTCTGTTGTACTGACCCCAGAAGTAAGCGGACTCAACCATCGGATACCAGTCGCGTTTACCGACTCCCTGGAAGAACATGGAAAGACCGATGCCGTTCCATTTGAAATCGAGGTTGATACCGTACTGGAATCGAGGAGTCTCGTTTCCGATGCGGTCGAGGTCACCGTAATCGTCGAGAGTGGCCTTGCCGTAGTCGATTTTTCCGTCACCGTTGAGATCGAGGAATTTAAGGTCACCGGCATAAGCGCGGAAGTTGGAGCCGTTCTTGTGATATGTGTCGGTAGCCCAGTTGTTAGCCTCGGCGTTGTCACGGAAAATACCGTCTGTGCGGAATCCCCATATTTCACCAAGTTCCTTGCCGGTATAATAATCGAGGATGTCACCTGAAGTCGATGTGTATTTGGTAACCCATGTCCTGGTATCCCATACACTTCCCTTGATTGCGTAGGAGAAGTCCTTTCCTCCTGCCTTGAAGGTATCGCGCCATGAAAGGGTGAGCTCCCATCCCTTGGTCTGGAGTGATGCGTAGTTTCCTTTAGGTGCGGATGCTCCGTAAACCTGCGGAAGCTCGTATCCTGTGGTGATGAGGTCCGTAGTGTTCCTTACATAATAGTCTCCGGAGAAGGAGAGCCTGCTCTTGAGGAGGTCGAAGTCAAGACCTACGTCGTAGGTGGTGACGGTCTCCCATGTAAGGGTGCTAGGAACGACTGACGGCTGGGAGGTGTAATTCACGAAGCTGCCGTCGAAAATGACGGATGATTTCGAGATTCCCATTGTCTCAAGATAAGAATAAGGGGAGATGGTTCCGTTTCCGAGAGAACCGTAGTTCGCACGGATCTTGAAATTGTCCATCCAGTTATTGGCCCATTTCATCCAAGGCTCTTCAGAAAGCCTCCAACCGATTGAGAATGACGGGAACAGGCCCCACTGCGAATCTGTAGGGAATTTTGAAGAACCGTCATAGCGTGCTGAAGCCTCGAAGATATATCTTCTGAGCAAAGTATAGTTTGCACGTGCGAAGAAACCGATGATACCGTAGTCGCTGTTGTTCTGTTCTGTCTTGATTTCTCCGTCGAACAGTTCGAATGACTCGTATTTCTCAGGGAAGAGCATACCCAGTCTCTGCATGTAGAACCTGTTGTATCTTGAATCCTCGAGGTTCCATCCGCCTACGACGTCCAGGTCATGTTTTTCATTGAGTTTCGGAGTCCAAGTGAGGACGACATTCGAAGAAAGATAGTCGGTGTCATAGGTCCAGCGGCTCTTGTATGAGCTTGCCTGGCTTACGTATTCGGTTTCGACGCCAGGCTTTGCATAGAATGAAAGAGGTGCCCTGTAACGCTCTCTCCATCTGCGGATGGCCTTGTATGAAACATCTCCGCGGATTTTGAGAACTTCAGGAACGATGTCGAGGGTGATTCCGAGAGTGGTGTTGACCGTGAGGTTGGAGTCATCCTGTCCGGTATTTCCTTCAAAGAAAGATGCGTATGCAGTCTTGACTCCGGAAAGAGACCATGTTCCGTCCTCATTGTAAGGAACGAATACAGGCTGTCCGTGCTGGTCGATCTGGTGTCCGATGGCTGATGATGTGGTGAACATCGGCTGTGTTGACTTGCTGCGGAAAACGGATGTATTGTTGTCCACTGAAAGCCAGTTGTTGATCTGGACTTTGGCCTTCGCGCGTACATTGAATGTATTGTAGCGCTCGTCACCGATCTTGTAGATACCGCCCTGGTTGAAATAGCGGCCGGTGAGATTGTAGGTAATCTTTTTCGTGGCACCGCGTACACCGATATCATGTGTCGTCGATGTCGTGAGGTCTTTGTAGACGTGGTCAAGCCAGTTGTAGCTTCCGAAATACAGGTACTGTCCGCTGCTTCCGACCCCCCCATATACAGAATCATAGCCTGCCGCGCGGAGGGCGCGGAAAGTCTCGAGATAATCCGCTCCCGACATTGCGATATTGTTGGTGTTCATCGTAGTAGGAACCTTTCCTGAAGAACCCGGAACACGGGTGTCGTTGGCGTACTGCTCATAGAATGATTCAGTCCACTCGAGACCGTCGGTGACGATATTGTTCTCCCATTTTACAATTCGGGTGTTGAGCGAAACGGAACCGTTGTAAGTGACGGTAATCTTGTCGGTGTCGGCATTCTTGGTTGTGACGAGAATCACACCATATGCGGCGCGGGCTCCGTAGATGGCTGCAGAAGAAGCGTCCTTGAGGACGGCAACGGTCTCGATGTCGGCAGGATTGACCTGTGAAAGGCTTCCTTCAACGCCGTCGATGAGAACGAGAGCGGAACCCTCGCTTCCGATGGAGTGGTCTGAACCCGCAGCACTGCTGCTGAAGTTCTTACGGGTATTGTAAGAAGTTCCGTTACCGCGGATGTAAACGCTACCGGAGTGGGTGGCCTTACCGTCGGTTTGGACAATGTTGAGACCGGCTACCTGACCCTGGAGGGATCTGGTAACGTTGGCGTTCGGACGGTCAATGATTGCATCTCCGTCAAGGTTCTCGACGGAACCTACAAGCTGTGTCTTCTTAAGGGTACCGTAGCCCACGACTACCGTGGCCTCCAACATCTCGTTGTCTTCCGACATCAGGAAATTGATGGTTCCGCGGTTTCCGACTTTGGTCTCCTGATTCTTGTAGCCGATAATCTGGCATACGAGAACATCTTCGGGGTTGGCTTTGATGGAATAATTTCCATTCACGTCTGTAGAGGCTCCGTTGCTGGTTCCCTGTACCATGACAGTAGCCCCTATCAGTGGTTCGTTAGTCACTGCATCCCTGACTACTCCTGTAATATTTACAGTTTGGGCCGCCATATTTGACGAACCGATTATAGCCAGACAGATGGAGATGAAAACAAACAATATTCTCTTAAAATAATGTTTCATAATATTCCCAAAAAGTTTAGCTTCTTTCAAATTGTAATTTGAATGAATGATACTTATTGTGTGGATTTGCATGAAGTACCCTGAACCGGCCGGACATTTTTCGGAATATTGATGCGTAGAATTTTCACGCGTTTTTAATGGATCATGTTGTAAGTGTTTTATTATTTATAATTAAGTTAATGTGTTTGCCAACTCAATTGACGTACAAATATAACAATTTTTCCGATTTTTCATACGATAAACTTCATTTAAGTGCTATTTTTCGAAAAATTTTCCGATTATTCCTTTCATACGCAAGCCTCAGTTTTCGATTCGATACCGTAATGTTCGGAAAACGTTGCAGAAAAACGTTGCAAAAACGAATTATTATTCATAGATTTGCGCTGGATTTGTATAACCTGATTCCGAAAGGAAGCAATCTTGATGCGCGGAGAATGTTAAAAACACTCTCTATCTTTTTTATTACATCCGACAATACAACTCTGATGTACTTTCAATTTGATTATAGTTTAACGAATCAGGTGAAATTAAACAATATGAAATCATTAAAATTAATCGCCGGCCTGATAGCAAGCGTCGCTCTCATAGCGACATCTTGCGAAAAAGAATTCGAATCCGGAGAGGATTCGTCCAAGCCGGTTCCGAGCGATCTCAGCTATGACGTCGAGAACAGCAGTACCGACGTCCTGGCTCTCCGTTGGAGCGCCAGGGAACTGATCGCGAAAGGAGCAACCTCGTTCAGTATTGAGATCTGTGATGATCCGTCTGAGCCGGTCAATACCTATGATGATGTCATTCAGACTATCAAGGCATCTGAGATAGGTGCTGACGGCATCGGAAGAGCCTCTTTCACGAAGGGACTCAGTGAATTTACTGAAAAATATGTCAGGATACGTGTCCATTACGGTCCTGTCTTCTCTTCCTGGGTATTTGCCACGGATGATTCTGGGGAGCCTGCAGTACTTGTTACTGGACACGGCATCAAGGATTTGGACAAACCGTCCGTAGGGAAGATTGAACTTACAGACTGTCCTGAAGGAGGCACTTCATTCTCCATCAAGGCAGACGTTTCATCCGCTTCATCTGCCAGCAGGGTCCTTTTGGTGTTCATGGACTATGCAGCCCAGAAACCTCTCGAATCCATCGAAATTGATCCTTCATCCGGTTCTTATGAGCATACGTTCTCTGATCTTACATCCGGAAAACTTTATCAGATAAGGATGCTTGCCGAGTACGATGTTACCGGAAAACCTACCCATGTTTCGGACTGGACTTTCGCTGAAGGCGAAGCCTATAATGAGGAAACAGAAGAGACAGTTATATCCAATGTCATCCAGTGCGGAAAAGGCTTCGTTGTCGTAAACGGAGTTCCTCCTACCGGAAGATGTGCTGCAAAATATTCAGGGCTTCTCGTATTCCAGTGGACTGAGTATGGCTTTGAAAACGAGGCCAAGGACGCATCTATTCCTGTAAAGGTCGCCCTGTATAAGGATGCAGCATGCAAGGAACTTGTATATGGCTGGACCATAAACAAATATGAGATTTCAGGAAGGCAGCCTACGATTGCATTCTCAAATCTCGAGCCTAATACCAAATATTGGTTCACTTGCCAGGATACCGAATCCGGTCTTATTTCTGATCCTGTAGAGGCCCAGACGACAGCGTTCAGTATCGTGAAAGTGGGAACTGAGAAAGTAAAGGCCGGAGAAACCGCCCTCGCCGAAAACTTCAGCGAGCTTTACTTCGGAGGATATGCAATGGATTTCTCTCCGTCACCTACCAATGCCAAGACTACTCTCGCTCATCCTCAGCCTGGTACATGGGATAGTGCTGATCTCGCATGGGCAGACGGTAACCATGGATTCTTCAATACTTTCGGAAACCAGGGTGCCGTACAGACGACCCGTTTCAAGGACTGGGCTGTGATTCACGGACCGGTGAACGGAACAGGCGCTGCAGTAGCAGGTGACTGCTGCATACGTACCGGAATGTTCCAGATGGGAGCTGCTTCTGGTATGCCTATAGTGTTTACTCCTGAACTTACGAACCTCGAAGGTCTTGCAAGTGTAAGTCTCTCATTCACTGTTTCTTCAATGTGGGAGAAAGGTGTTATTAAAGAGGCATCTGCGGCTGACTTCCAGCAGATAGGTGTTTATACTGCTACCGGAGGTACAGTCAACACCGCCAAGTCCACTGCATACGGTACTCTCTCCGATGCTACAGTCAAGTCAGTCTGCGTCGTTGACCGTCCTGCAGTAGATGTGAAAGAGCCTACATGGGAGACGAAGACCGTCACCATCAATAATGTATCCCCTGGAACCAGAATCGGTATCGGTGCTATCCGTCCTGACGGCAAGACCGGCAACCAGAGATTCCTTCTCAGCGGAGTTACCGTGAAAGTCCTCTCATATGGCGTTCCTACTCTCACCACACCTGTTCTCAAGAGCAAGGAAATCGGAAAGAACAAGGCATCCTTCGTATTTGAGACCCAGGAAATGGCCCAGAGCTACGAACTCGGTTACAAGAAATCAGGAGATTCTGATTATACGTATATCGAGAGCGATGTTCCGGAGTTCAATATAACAGGTCTTGTGCCGGGTACGGATTATCTTATCAAGGCTGTCAGCAAGGCTGGAGAGTATGTTTCCGAGACTCCGTTCTATCTTGAGTTTACGACAGGCAGTGTGGACTACACATATCCTCTGACTATAACCAATGTGGAGGACTTTGTGGAGTGGATGACATATGGAGCAGAATTTACGATTTCGACCAACGAGGTAATTCTCGATACTGATCTTGACCTCGCAGGCAAGACACTTCCTGAGGGAGTGAACTTCGGAGGAAAACTTAGTGGAAATGGTCATAAGATTATGAACCTGACGAGCGCTACTCCTATTTTCGGCGAGGCTGCTTCTGTCGTTGACCTTACAATCGATGCAAGCTGCAAGTTCACGGCTTCCGTTCCTGTATTCGGAACAGTGGCTGTGAAGAGCACCGGCCTGTTCAAAAATGTTGTCAATGAGGCTGCAGTATCTTACTCTGCTGCTGATCTCAAGGGTGTTGTCCTCGTCGGCGGTATCGTAGGAAAGGCATACGGTCCAATGACGGATTGTGTCAACAAGGGTGCTGTCAGCGTCACCACTAAAGGTGTCATGGATGCTCCGGGCGTAGGTGGTCTCGCCGGAATCCTCGCTGCACAGATGACTGATTGTACGAATGAGGGTGCCGTCCTTCTTTCCGCTACATGCTGCTCAGAAGCGATCAAAGTGGAGAATATCAAGTCAGCCTGCCGTCCTGCAATCGGAGGCCTCGTAGGCTTCGGACAGGCATTCGGCATGACCAGCTGTACCAATAATGGAACTGTTACTCTTGTCAATACTTCCATCGACAAACTATCCGCTACAGCTCAGCGTCAGCAGATTGGAGGTATCGCAGGAGCTCCTGACGGAGTCATAGATGGCTGCGTGAACAACGGTACTGTGGAAGCATCCCTGCTTTCAAGCACAAGTGATGCATATGCTACAAATGAGTGCATCATCCATGCAGGCGGAATCGGCGGTGGGGACTACTATGTAGGACAGGATAACACTCAGTATATCAACTGCATCAACAATGGAGCAGTTAACGTGAACCTTGACGCCAGCAAGTCAAACTCTGCAATCGGCGGTATCGTAGGATGGCCTAATGTTGAAGGTGCTATCAAAGTTGCCATGACCAAAGGCTGCAAGAATACCGGAACTATCACACTCTCAGGCCATGGAAAGGCCAGGATTGGTGGTATCATGGGTGGTACAGGAGACATCATTGATTGTGTGAATATAGGAGAAGTAAAGGTCCTCTCCGCTGTTGAGAATGCCTGCTCGGTAGGCTGTATCGCCGGATTCCACTCCCAGGGACATGTTATTACAGGATGTACTGTCAATGGATCTGCAACTGCAAGTTGCGGCGTATTGGGTATCGGTGGCCTTGTCGGCAATCATGGTAATGCTGCCGGTACCATAGGCGAGGGCTGTGTGATTAACTGCTCCATCAACGGCGGTACAGAGACCAATTCCGGTATGCTGATAGGATATTTCAACGGTACTTCAAAGGTAATACATGTCGGAACGGATGCTAATCCTGTCAAGATAGCCGGTGGTTCGCTGAACGGAACTGCTATCACGGCTGATAACTATACCTCATATATTTGGGGTAGCGGCAATGCCAGTGAGGCAAATCATATTGCAAGCGTAGTATTCGGAGAATAATATTTTCCTGAAATATTCAATTGGGGAGGAGAGCTGATCTTCTCCCCTTTTTGTTTATAAAGCCTGAACGGAATAGTATTTGTTTCGAAATTTTCATAACTTTGCCACAATGTTCGGAAACAAATTATGGGTTTCCGTCAGCGGAATAAAATACTAACTGACATAAATTTCAGTATGAACCCGAAATCTTTCTTTAGAATTATTTCTGCATCCGCATTGGCCTTGGTCATTGCCGCATGCAGCGGAGGTGCCGATCCTGACCCTGTCATTACTCCTCCCACAGTAGACCCTGATCCCGATCCGTCAACAGGAGGCTATGAGGACCTTGTTCTGAACAGCCTTACCGAAAAGGAAATCAATGGGACAGCCATCAAGTCCGCCTCCAATCTTGCAGGCCTCATCAAAGACTCCAAGACCGGAAAGGGCATCAAAGGTGTCCCGGTGACGGATGGATATACATATACCCAGACAGACGAGAATGGCGTCTATCAGATGACAAGAAATCCGAAAGCGCGCAAGGTATATTATACCACGCCGGCAGAATATGAGATTTTCCTTGATTCGAGACGTAGGCAGCCTTGCTTTTTCTCAACTGGCATCATGGCCTCTTCCAAGAGCTACCGTGTGGATTTCACCCTGACTCCGCTTGCCGCTGCAGAGGAAGAATTCACGCTTGTCGCAGTAGGCGATCCCCAGTGCAGTGTCCAGGGCGAGGCTCTCAGGTATGTCAATGAGACGATTGCTGACATCACCAAAACATGCGCGTCATATCAGAATGTCTATGCGGTCACCCTCGGAGATATCATTTTTGACAGCAACAATCTCTGGTCGACAATGCAGACGTCAATGTCCAACGTGAAGTCTTCCGGAAAATATATCCCATTCTTCCAGTGCATAGGCAACCACGACCATAATTCTCTTGCAGAGGATACGGCGGACAATGACGATGACGATTACCGTGCGACTCAGAAATATGTGGAGACATTCGGGCCGACTGACTACTCGTTCGACAGGGGCAAGGCACATATCATCGTGATGGATGATATCATGGTGACATCTACCAAGACGTCGTCCAAATCGAACGGAAAGACATGGGAATACAATGGCGGTATAAGCGATGCCCAGATGACCTGGCTGACCGAAGACCTCTCCAATGTGGATGACAAAGGCGAGAAACTTGTCATACTCTGCATGCACATTCCGATGAGGGGCGGGTCATCTTCCGGAGGTTCGAATATCAACAAGACACAACATTATGCCGATATCCTGAAAGCCCTTACTCCGTTCAAGGAAGCACATCTGTTCATAGGACATACGCATTATCCGCAGAATTATATCCATACCGGTTACAAGTCCGCCGGCGGACAGCCGATTTACGAGCATGTGCATCAGGCTGCATGCGGGGCATGGTGGAGCTGCAACTCTTCCGTGATTGGAGCGCCTAACGGCTATAGTATATACTCCGTGAAAGAGGCCGGTATTCAGGATTGGGTGAACAAGGCTACCGGCAAGGAGGCAAGCTACCAGATGAGAATATATGATGGAAACCAGATATATACAGGAAGCAAGAAATATGCTCTCAATTGGTTCACCGTCAATCAGACAGCAGGTTCGGCCGGGATTACGGTAAAAGGAAACACAAACTTCAAGGGTTGCTTCGTCGCCGAGATTTGGGATGATGACGATACGAACTGGAAGGTGGAGCTTTGGCAGAATGGCAATAAAGTTGGTGATTTCAAGAGGGTTGCGAACGGGCAGAGTGCCAATGTCTGCGTGGCAGCATATTATTTCAACGAGTTGGGCAAGAACACCACTACCTGGAGTTCTACCACTGCAAGTCACTATTGGTACTGCGCCGCACCTGACGGAAAGGCTCCGGCAGATGTTACCGGATGGGAGGTCAGGGCTACCCAGACCATTCCTACGAGCGGCAAGACCAAGACTTACACGAGAAATGACATGACCAAGAACTACTCCGAGTTCTAGAAAAATTCTCAGTAATACCGTATTTCACGGGTGATGATTTCGCCGGGTTCGCTTTCCTGACCAAAGAAAGTGGCCCGGCGAATCCAGTTTCCTTTGTGGTCATATTCGTATTCGTACCTGGCCGTGGTTCCGTCCACCTTTTCGTTCCAGAACAGGTTTTCCTTGGTGTCCACCAATGTGTTGTAACTGCTTACGGGAAGATTGCCGGCGTCGTATTCCAGCCTGATGTCGAGGCCTTCGGACTTGCCGTAAAGGAGCTTGCCGGCGGGATTCATCCCTCCGCGGCCCACTGCGATGGTGTCAAGTCCTGGGTCCAGGAGCACCTGTACGAAGTCATCCCCGGTGAAAGTGTTCCTCGTGATGTTCTCGAGGTCACATTCCTGATAGAAACGGGTCTCGACAATGTGATTGCCGTCATTCTCGTTCTCCCATCTCTGGACTTCCTGGCTGTTCAGATTGTAAACGGTGTATTTCCGGATGAACCGGCCGACGAATTCGTATTCGAACCGGCCGGAATCTTCATTGTTCTTGTCGAAAGCTGTCATCGTGGCTGCCGTCCCGTCCTTGCTGTAGACATATCTCTCGCCGCATTCCGTATTGCCCTCGGGGTCGGTGTAGCGCAGCAGGGTGCATTGCCCGCGGCGGTTGAACTCAGCATCATAATTTGAATTGAAATCGAGAGGGGATGCGCTCCTCACCACTATTTCCCTGACCGGGCACACGAGCCCGAACCGGGTAAGATCATTGTATTCCGCAGACTCTGTCCCACAAGAGGATACGACTGTCATTGCGGCACTTGCCGCAACAATGAATTTCCACGATGCCATTATTGTCCGTTATTGTTTTGTCATCCTTTTTCTATTTCCTTCATCACGGCTTCAGCCTTTTCATAGCCGTTGGCCGGAGCCTTCCACATCAGGGCGATGATGACGGAGCCCACTATGCCGATGATGACTGATACCAGGAACACGAGGTCCCAGGATTTGTCGGCGAGGAATCCGAATACCAGGCCGGAAATCACGGTGCTGGCATATCCGAAGATGCCGAGAATTCCGTTGGCGGTGGCGCAGGCGTGCTTGGTAGCCTGGTTGGAGGCCGAAGTCCCGAGGAGTGCCTGTGGACCGTAGATGAAGAAGCTCGAGAGGCAGAGGAAGATGGCTGCAAGCCAGTTGGCTCCTTCAGGGGATTTCCAGAAGAGGAAGAATGACAGGGTCGCGCCTACGGTGCAGATGAAGCAGGTCCTGTGAGCACGGCTTTTCATGAACTTGTCCGTGAACCAGCCTGCGAGCATCATTCCGGCGATGCCTCCGACGAGCTCGGATACGGCTACCACTGTGCCGGCCGTCGCGATTTCCATCCCCTTGTACTGGGTGAGGAATGTCGTGCCCCAGTCGAGAATGGTGAATCTTACGACATATACGCAGAAATTGCCGAAGGCCAGAATCCAGATGAGAGGATTCCTGAATACCATCTTGTTGATGAATTTCTTGAAATCGCTGCCTGACATCTCCTGTGCAGGTGCATTGTCGCAGGCCTCGCCTTTTTCTTCTTTCTCAATCTCTTCTATTTCAGGGAGTCCGACTGAGGAAGGTGTGTCCTTCAGGGTGAAGAACAGGGCTATGGCTCCTATAATTGCAATCGCTGCAGGTATCGCGAAGCATAGCTGCCAGGCGCTGTAGCCGAAATGCTTGAGCAGGAATCCGCAGAGCAGGCTTATGAGGCCGGCTCCGATAGAGTGCGATGCGTTCCAGATGGACTGCTTGGTGGCGAGTTCCTCAGGCCTTATCCAGTGGCACATCAGGCTGATGCACGGAGGTACGCCCATGCCCTGGAAATATCCGTTCAGTACCCACAGGGAGCCTATTATATAGACGAGAGCCATCGTAGCCTTGCCGTCAGTGTCGAGAACGGTCATGAATGAGTTCATCGACGGGCTGAAGCAGATGGCGAGGTTGGTCAATGCCGAGAGGACGAGTCCGGCGGTCATGAGTTTGCGCCGGTTGAAGCGGTCGGCGAGGAATCCGTTGACGAATCTCGAGAGACCGTAGATGATGCCGTTCAGTGTCAGGAAGAGTCCGAGCTGTACCTTGGAGATGCCGAGGGTCTCCTCCATGGCCGGCATGACGATGCTGAAATGTTTTCTTACGAAATAGTAGAGCGCATATCCAATCATGAGTGTGATCAGGGTGCGCCACTGCCAGTAATTGTAACGCTTGGTAGTCTGAGTGTCCATTTTTTGGTTTGATTTGTTATTGGTTGTCAATGAATAATCCGTCTTTCATGAAAAGTGTCCTGTCGCACATTCCGGCGAGGTCCGGGTCGTGGGTGACAATGACTATGGTCTGGCCGAACTCGTCCCGGAGGCGGAAGAAAAGTTTGTGGAGCTCAGTCTTGGTGACGCTGTCGAGATTGCCGGAAGGCTCGTCCGCGAAGAGGACTGCAGGGTTGTTGACGAGGGCTCTTGCTATTGCGACCCGCTGCTGTTCTCCGCCGGAAAGTTCCGAGGGCTTGTGCCCGGTGCGCTCTTTCAGCCCGAGTGTGTCAAGAAGCTCCAGGGCTTTTGCCGCAGCTTCTTTCTCGCTTCTGCCTGCAATCAGGGCCGGAATCATGACGTTCTCGAGGGAGGTGAATTCCGGAAGAAGATGGTGGAACTGGAATACGAAGCCGATTCTCGTGTTGCGGAAATGGCTGATTTCCTTGCGGTTGAGGTGCAGGACATCGGTCCCGTCGATGCTCAGGGAACCGGAGTCCGGTGTGGACAGGGTGCCGAGAATCTGGAGCAATGTGGACTTGCCGGCTCCTGAGGCGCCCATGATGGATACCACCTCGGATTTACCGGCTTGAAAATCAATGCCTTTCAGGACCTTGAGAGTCCCGAATGCCTTCATTATTCCTTTTGCTTCAATCATCATGAGTACAAAGATAATGAATTTTGGCCTGACGACAAAAAAGCCGGAACCTTCGGGGAAGATTCCGGCGCAGTGCCCAAAGCCGGGCTCGAACCGGCACGTCTTTTTAAGGACATTGGATTTTGAGTCCAACGCGTCTACCAATTCCGCCATTCGGGCAGCAAGGATGCCGGATCTCCGGCGCAATCCTGAATTGGAAATGCAAATATATGATAATTCGAGGTAAATCGCAAGATTTTGCGTAAGTTTGTATCCTGCCGCGGTATAGGAAATCGCGGTGACGGACAATAATATGGACAGACCTGTAAAGAATAATGAGCCGCTGTGCGTAATACGGACCGGACGCACTGTAGAGGAAGTTGCTGAGTGGCTTGCGGATTATCCGGCCGTGTACATCGTGGCGGACCGCAATGTGTCATCTTATGCGAAGCGTGTCGGGAAAGCACTGGAATCCAAATCCAATTTCTCCGGTTTGCTCCTCATCGATGCCACGGAACAGGACAAGGTGATGGACACGGTCCTCTCTGTCTGCCGCTGGCTCATGGACGGAAAGGCGGACCGCAAGGCAATGGTGTTCGCCATCGGAGGAGGCATCACGACGGACATGGCGGGATTCGCTGCTTCAATATATAAGAGAGGTATCAGATTCGCTTATATGCCTACGACTTTCCTTTCCCAGGTGGATGCTGCGGTAGGCGGCAAGAACGGGGTGAATCTGGACGGCTACAAGAACATCCTCGGGGTCATCCGGCAGCCTGATTTCACGTTTGAATGCCCTGAAGTGCTTGGAACATTGCCTTATAGGGATTTCATCTCAGGTGCGGCGGAGATGCTGAAAACATTCATCATAGACGATTCCAACGGAGATTATGCCAAGGCGGTGGAAGTCCTTTCCGCCATAAGGAAATCTGATGACAAGGCCGGAGCCATTGCCGGTCTCATGCCTGAACTTGAATCTCTTGTCCGGGCTGCGGCGTCTGTCAAGGCGGGAGTAGTGGAGAGGGACGAGTTCGAGAACGGGGAGCGCCGCAAGCTGAATCTGGGCCATACGTTCGCCCATGCCATTGAGAGGGAAGCCCGGGAAAAGGGAGATGATATTTCCCACGGGGAGGCTGTGTCAATGGGAATCGTGATGGCTGCCCGTCTGGCCGAAAGATATTACGGCATCAGCGGCATGGAATCCGGGATAATACGCGACTTCGAGGCCTGCGGACTGCCCGTGACCTGCCCTTATCCGATAGAAAAGCTGTCCGCTGCAATGTACAATGACAAGAAGGCCGAAGGCGGACTTGTGAATTTCGTCCTTCCGGCAGCCATCGGTGACGTGCGTGTCGAGCCGATGAAGGTGAAGGATATGCTGGAACTTTTAGTTATCTTTGCAGATTGCAAAACTTACAGCGGATTATGATTTGCACATCCATACAGAACAGAAACCTCGACCAGATTTTCGAGCTGCTGGATTCCGGCAGCATTGAGATGGCCGAGATACGAATAGACCGGTGTCCCCTGACGCAGGACGAGGTGGAGGAATTGTTCTCCTCTTCCGACGTCCCGCTCGTGGCCACATGCCGTGTGTCCGAGGTCCGGGCATCGCTTGCGGGTTCCTCGGCGGACGATAGGAAACTGGATACTAAGGCTTCACAGAAGGCGGAGTCAATGCTGATAACCGCCATACATGCCGGGGCGGCTTATGCTGACCTTGAGCTCGAGGCCCCTGCGATGATGTCCAAGAGGATACGCAGGGAGACCCGGGAATGCGGGACGGTCCTGATCAGGTCTTATCATGATTTCAGCGGAACGGATTCCCTCGAAGCTCTCAAGGCATTGACAGAGAAATGTTTCACTCTCGGGGCTGATATAGCCAAGATTGTCACGACGGCTTCCGGAAAGGAGGACGCTGCGAGGGTCATTTCCCTGTACGACCATTTCGATCCGGCAAAGCTCGTGGCATTCTCGATGGGCGGGGACGGCCGTCAGAGCAGGATTGACTGTCTCTCCAAAGGAGCTCCTTATACTTATGCTGCCCTGACTGAAGAAGATGCGGCGGCTCCCGGACAGATTTCCACGGAGCAGATGCGGAAGATGGTCTATGGTGACAGGAAATTCATCGGCTATCCGTCATTGTCGCCTGTCCAGATGCCGGCCTCGAAGAGTTTTGCGCAGAGGGCAATCATTGCAGCCGCGCTTGCAGACGGGGTATCGGTCCTGAGGGGATATTCTCCGTGCGGGGACAATGAGTCGGCAGTTTCCGTGGCAAGGGCTCTCGGTGCAGAGGTGACAGTGGGCGTCGCATACGAGTCGGGCAATGTGTCCAAGGACAATTCTGCATTGACCATCAAAGGTATTGGCGCAGCTCAGGGAAGGCTTTCCATGGATTCGCTTCATACCGGGGAGTCGGGTCTTCTGACGAGAATGATGATTCCTCTGATGTCCGTCCTCGGGGGCGGGAAAGTGGAGATTACTGGCGAAAAGACATTGACCCGCAGGCCTTTGAAGGGGGCGTCGGCAATCATGTCCGCGTTCGGAGTCAATCTGGTGCAGACAGGGGAGAGGGCTTCGTCCGCGAAAGAAGGGGAGCCTGGACAAGAAGTGTTCGTCCCTCTTTCGGTGCATGGAAGGCTTCGTGCAGGACGTGCGGCAATATCCGGGGCGGACGGTTCCCAGATAGTGTCCGGCCTGCTGATGGCGCTTCCTCTTCTGCCTGAGGACACCGTAATCGAACTGACCAATCCCAAGAGCATCCCGTATCTGTTCATCACGATGGATGTGATGAAGGCTTTCGGAGTGAAGGTGTGGTGTGACATGGAAGGTGGAGAGGATTTCGCGGAGTCCAAGGACTGGAATGACTGCACGGGCATCACGTTCCATATCAAGGGCGGGCAGTCCTACAAGGCTGCGCAGATGGATATTGAGGGGGACTGGAGTTCGGCTGCCAATTTCCTCACTGCAGGGGCCGTTTTCGGTCGGGTTGAGCTTACCGGGCTGGATACCAAGTCCTTGCAGGCTGACCTGTCAATCATGGATATTCTGATGGAGGCCGGGGCGAGTCTGTCCCAGCTCGGCGATGACGATTCCAAAGGGATGATTCATGTCCAGAGGGCCCCGCTGAGTGCTTTCGACGTGGATGCCGGAAACTGTCCTGACCTGTTCCCGATAATCTCGGTCCTCGCGGCATTCTGCCAGGGGACGAGCCGGATAGCCGGAGTGGGACGTCTTGCCAATAAGGAAAGTGACAGGGGACGGGCAATCCTTGAGATGCTTACGGCAATGGGTGTCAATGCGAAGATAGCCGGGGACCGTTTAGTCATTGAAGGACATTCCCTCCAGCAGAGGCTCCTTGCGGGGAAACTTCTGAAAGGAGGACATTATACTTCCCATCATGACCACAGGATGGTGATGGCGTTGAGGGTGGCGGAACTCGGGGCTGACAGCCCTGTCACGATAGATGATACGGAGTGTGTCGCGAAGTCGTTCCCGACGTTCTCCGAATTGTTCGGCGGATTAAAATGACGGATTATGGATTCTTTCGGCAGAAAATTCAGGGTCTCCATTTTCGGAGAATCCCACGGTGATGCGATAGGCGTGGTCCTGGACGGCGTGCAGCCTGGCATTCCACTATGTGTGGATGATTTTACTGAGGATATATTGCGCAGGAAGAGCGGGCCGAAGGGCACGACCCCGCGTATAGAAGCTGATATTCCTGAAATCTTGAGCGGGGTCTACAACGGTATGACGACCGGGGCGCCACTTGCTGTAATTTTCAGGAACAGGAATACGCGCTCGGGAGACTACAAGCTTTTCAACGACATGCCGAGGCCGGGACATGCCGACTATACTGCGAGCATCAAGTGGATGGATTTCAATGATCCTCGCGGCGGCGGCCATTTTTCCGGGAGGCTGACCCTTCCGATAGTGGCGGCAGGTGTCGTGGCCAAGAAAATGTGCGTGTGCGGCATATCGGCGAGGTTGATTGAGGTGGGAGGAGTAAGCCGGGAGGAGGCTCTTGCAACATTGTCCCAGGAGGATATCAACGGGGCGGATCCTGGGAATATCCCGCCTTCAGTATTGTGGAAGGATGTCCTGAACAGGGCGATACAGGAGCGTGATTCGGTGGGAGGAATAGTGGAATGCACCGCTACTTCCGTTCCTGCGGGGCTTGGGGAACCGTTCTTCGATTCAGTGGAGGCATTATTGTCACATGCAATTTTCTCCATCCCGGGAGTCAGGGGAATCGAGTTCGGTGACGGATTTGCAGCAGCTGGGATGAAGGGCTCGGAGCACAATGACCCGTTTGATACCGTGGATGCTATCCGCAGTGACATGAATCTTCATCTGAGCGTGCATCCTTCGAGGAACGGAGCCGGCGGAGTGAACGGCGGTATCACCAACGGCAATCCTGTAGTGTTCCGTGTGGCGTTCAAGCCGACTTCCAGCATCGGGAAGGCCCAGAGGACATTCAATTTTGCGACCGGCAAGATGGGCGAGCTGGAGATTCCGGGCAGGCATGATGCTTGCTTCGCCCTGCGGACGCCGCCGGTAGTGGAGGCGATGACGGCGATTGTGCTCGCCGACCTGATGAAACAGATGTGAAAAAGGTAATTTATGGATATAAATGAAGAAAAGGCACTGCTGAGGGACATCACCCGGAAGGAATACAAGGAGGGTTTTGTCACCGATGTGGAACAGGAGTTCATCCCGAAGGGCCTGAATGAAGATGTCGTGAGGATGATTTCGGAGAGGAAGGGGGAGCCTCAATGGCTTCTCGACTTCCGGTTGGAGGCGTTCTGCAAATGGCAGGGGATGAAAGAGCCTGAGTGGGGACATCTTGATATGCCTCATATTGACTATCAGGATATTATATATTATGCTGCCCCGAAGAAGGATTCTGACAGGCCGAAGGAGATTGACCCGAAACTCGCGGAGACTTTTGACAAGCTCGGTATTCCCCTGAAGGAGAGGGAGGCACTGGCCGGTGTCGCTGCAGTGGACGCGGTATTCGATTCGGTATCGGTGGCTACCACATTCCGCAAGGAGCTGGCTGACAGGGGGATAATATTCTGCTCCTTCAGCGAGGCGGTCAGGGAGCATCCGGATCTTGTACGGAAATATCTCGCGACCGTAGTCCCTGCAGGGGACAATTATTTCGCGGCATTGAACTCCGCGGTGTTCAGTGACGGATCGTTCTGCTATATCCCGAAGGGGGTGAGGTGTCCGATGGAGCTTTCCAGCTATTTCAGGATCAATGCCAAAGGTACGGGCCAGTTCGAGCGCACTTTGATTGTTGCTGACGAGGGCTCGTATGTAAGCTACATGGAAGGTTGCACGGCACCTATGCGTGACGAGAACCAGCTTCATGCCGCGGTGGTGGAAATCGTGGTACTCAAGGATGCGGACGTCAAATACAGCACAGTCCAGAACTGGTATCCTGGTGATGCCATGGGCAGGGGAGGAATCCTGAATCTGGTGACAAAACGCGGAATCTGTCACGAGGGAGCACATCTTTCGTGGACCCAGGTCGAGACGGGCTCGGCAATCACGTGGAAATATCCGAGCACGATTCTCAAGGGGGACAATTCCTCTTCGGAGTTCTATTCCGTGGCCGTGACCAACAATTATCAGCAGGCCGACACGGGGACGAAGATGATTCATGCCGGCAGGAACACCCGCAGCCGTATTGTCAGCAAGGGAATATCCGCAGGCCACAGCCAGAACAGCTACAGGGGGCTCGTGAGGATGCTCCCGGGCGCTTCCGGAGCGAGGAATTTTTCCCAGTGTGACAGCCTTCTGATCGGTTCCAGGTGCGGAGCCCACACTTTCCCGGATATCAGGAATGACAATTCCACGGCAATAGTGGAGCATGAGGCAACGACCTCCAAAATCAGCGACGACCAGCTCTTCTACTGCAACCAGAGGGGAATCGGTCAGGAGGATGCCGTGGGCCTGATAGTCAACGGATATGCCCGAGAGGTGCTGAGCAAGCTGCCCATGGAGTTCGCGGCGGAAGCCCGGAAATTGTTGCAGGTGTCATTGGAAGGTTCTGTAGGATAATGATTTGGAAACTATTGATATGGATTTTATAAATTATACATTGTTTACTATCGGAGGGGATACTCCGGTATTGCTCATTGACCTGCTCACTTCTGTGGCGGGCCTGACCTGCGTTTTCCTTGCGGGACGCAACAGCAAATACAATTTCTGGGTGGGGTATGTGTATTCCCTGCTGCTTTTCCTGATGTTCTGGAACAAGAATCTTTACGCCAATCTGATATTGCAGCCGATTTCATTGGGTATCAATGTGCTCGGACATTACCGCTGGACTCATCCGAAGTCCGGGGAGCGCAGTTCGGATGACAGCACGGCCCTGAAAGTGACGATGTTGAGCTGGAAGCAGAGAATCATTGCGATAGCCAGCATTTTCCTGCTTGCAGGAGTATGGGGGTGGGTTATCAGTCTCGTGGGCAATGTGGTATTCCCGGGACGTTTCCCGTCGGATCCGGTGCCGTATCTCGATGCGTGCGTGACGATTCTGATACTCGTGGCCCAGCTGCTTTCGGCATTGAAGAAATGGGACTGCTGGGTGGCTTGGCTGCTGGTCAACGTGTCACAGCTGATACTGCATATCTCCGTGGGCCATGTGTTCATGCCGATAGTATGCTCGCTGTATCTCGTGAACGGCATCTGGTCTCTTGTTACATGGGCCGGACTTTACAGGAAGAATGCTTGATGGATTTACTGAAACGAAACAGGATTTTGTATGACTGATGATATATTGCTGCAAGTCAGCGGATTGCACGCCTCTGTAGGCGACAAGGAAATATTGAAGGGCATTGATCTCACGATCCGGAAGGGCGAGATTCATGCGGTGATGGGTCCGAACGGGGCCGGCAAGAGTACGCTCTCGTCTGTCCTGACGGGCAAGCCGTCCTATACGGTGACGGCGGGGAGTGTGACTTTTCTCGGGCGTGACCTGCTCGCTATGTCCCCTGAGGAAAGGTCGTGGGCAGGAATTTTCATGTCTTTCCAGTATCCGGTGGAGATTCCGGGAGTGTCGATAACCAATTTCATGAAGACAGCCGTGGATTCCAGGAGAAAAGCTGCGGGACTGGAACCTCTCAAGGGAGGCGAGTTCCTGAAGCTGATGAAGGAGAAGATGGCTTTCGTGCAGATGCGTCCTGAGTTTGCGAAGAGGGAGGTGAATGTGGGATTCTCCGGGGGAGAGAAGAAGCGCAACGAAATCTTCCAGATGGCGATGCTTGATCCGGAGCTGGCTATCCTCGACGAGACCGACAGCGGACTGGATGTGGATGCGCTCCGCATTGTGGCCGAGGGGGTAAAGGCTCTGCATACCCCGGAGAAGGCTGCCATCGTGATTACGCATTACAAGCGCCTGATAGATTATATCGAGCCTGAAATCGTGCATGTCCTGAAGGACGGGCGTATTGTGGAGACTGCGGGCAGGGAGCTTGTGGATGTGATAGAGGAAAAGGGTTACGACATATTCTGATATGATGAGACAGTTGGACAGTAATATTCTTTCCCGTCTGGATCCGTCACCGGCATCTGATGCGGGGCATTATGTGGAACTGCCTGTCCCGGAAGGTCCTGATGTCCTGAAAGTGGCTGACGGACAGTCGTTTTCACAGGTGTACATGATTGGTCGCGGTGAAGGATGTGTCGATGCGCTTCCGTTCTCGAGCATAGTGGCCGGGGCGGGATCGCAGATTGACATCGTCATTGTCATTCTCCCCGGTTCAAATGCTGATGTGCCTCTGGCAGTTGACATTACGGGTGAGGGTTCCGAGGTGCATATCAGCGGATTGTATGTGTGCAGCGGTTCGGACAATGTTTCCGTGCGGACGGATGTGAGGCACAGGGTTCCGGGAAGCGTGTCGAGACAGTTGTTCAACGGGATTGCGGCAGGTTCGTCAAGGGCCGGTTTTTACGGCAAGATTGTCGTGGCCCCGGATGCGCAGAAAACAGAGGCTTACCAGACCAATCACAATCTCGTCATTTCCGGACAGGCACATGCCGAGACCAGGCCGCAGCTTGAAATCTACGCCGATGATGTGAAATGTTCTCACGGGGCGACTGTCGGCAGGCTCAATGAGGACGAGCAGTTCTATATGCGTTCGAGAGGTATCCCGGAGCAGGAAGCCCGTGTGCTCCAGATGATTTCGTTCATTGCACCGGTGCTTTCCGGAATCAATGACGAGGAGCTGAAGGATTCAGTCGCTTCAGTGGTCGAGGCTGCTGTACGGGCTCTGTAGCGGTATTTATTTGATTTTTTGAAGCAGGGCAGTGCAGCCGGCGAGGATGTCCTGAAAGGCTTTCTCGAAATTGCCGGTGTACCAAGGGTCCGCTACGTCGCGGTTTTCCCCGGCCCATGTGAGCAGTCGAGAGGTTTTTTCAGGCTCTGATCCGCCTGTTATGCGGCTGAGGAGCCTTTCGTTGGATGCATCCATGACAATCACGAGGTCAGCGTTCCGGTATTCGTCCGGAGTTATCCGGTGTGCCCGGTGCCTGCCGTACGGAATTCCGTGCCGATCAAGTGTTTGAGCAGCATAGGGGTAAAGACCGTTTCCCTCTTCTTCATACGAAACCGCGGCGGAGGAGATATCGAACTCCTCCGCTCTTCCGGCCCGTTCTGCAATTTCTTTCATTATGAATTCCGCCATCGGTGACCTGCAGATATTTCCGTGGCAGACGAAGATGATTTTCTTCATTATTCCTTGAAGCCGGCTACGTCGTCCATGCTCGTAGGAATCAGTTCATAGAGATCACCGTAGATTTCCATCACTCCTTTGAGGTCAGCTGTGCGATGTGCTATCTTCTCATCTTTGTACACAGCATATTTGGTCACATAGGAGGCTACGGTATTGCCTTTGGCTCCTGTGAATTTGGTAGTGGTGGATTTGTTGTTCACGCACCATGTCGTAGCGTCCTCCGGAGCCGTGAGGTCCTTGACTTTCACGTATTGTCCGAGGTAGTCACCGCATTGGCTGTCATCGATTTCAGGTACGACTATTTCGGCCTTTCCCGAGGTGGAGAAGATAGTTGCGCCTTTGATCTGAGGCAGTCCCTTGTAAAGGTCATAGGTAGCATATTTCAAGCTGACAATGACTTTCGTGCCCACCGGAAGTGTGCTCTCCGTATAATCGTTTCCTTTGATGATGATGCCGGATTTTGCCTCTCCGGTATTGTCCACGAGCGAGATTACCTGATATAGGGCGCCTCCCTCGTTGTTGGCTGCAACATATCCTTTGACCGCTGTGAGTCCTTCGAGTGAAGCTCCGCTTGTCATTTCGGATATCCTGGCATTCAATTCCTTGACAGTGAGGGCTTTGCTTTCATCAGGAACTTCTTCCTGCTCTGCGAGTTCAATGCTTGTGGCCATCGTGTTGAGGTATCTGGTATCTGTTCCTGTCACTCCGATGGCGTATCCGGTCACGATAACGTCCCTGTCAACAAGGCTGGTGATGTTCAGTGCACTTACCGGATAGGAGATTGAGCCTACCACGGAAGTTCCTTCCAAAGTGACATTGTAATGCCACTGATAGATATTGTCCTGATATGATGTCAGTCTTCCGGTGTAGGTGATGTACTTGATGGAAGGAGATGAGGCATAAGCCGTGAATTCAGAAGCGCCGAATTCCTCTGCCTGAGGGTAGCTGACGCTGGCAGTGCCTGTCTTAGTTACCTCGGATGTCTCGCCGAACTGTTTCAGCTCTCCGTATTCGCTCGTGGCTCCTTCTACGGTCACTTTGTCGCCGACTTCGATGCCGTGATTCTTCTTGAATACGAGAATAGTCCCGGTATTGTCCTGTACAAGGAATCCTTTGGAGTGTATTCCGATGGTCGTGCCTTCGATTTTGTAGATATTGTCAATTGGTGAGGCAAGTACTTCCGCGATGGTGGAAACAGGGACCTCGACTTCCTGGCCGAATACGATTTCCTGGCCGCCTTCACCTGCCGTGAGGAGCACGTCGTCTATTCGGTTGACACTGCTCATCTTGGCGGAGAACTTGATGTAGAGGGTCTTGGTGCCGGCCGGAAGGGTGAAGTCAGCCGTGGCCATTCTCCACTGTCCTGCAACGTCCTGCACATCCCCGAAGTCGTAGTTCAGTGCAGGGGACCATGTTTCTCCGTCCGCTGAAAGCAGAACCTCGAAGTCTGATTTGATGAAGTCGTTGGATGCTCCCTGGGCATATCTCTGGGCGCCGAATGAAAGCCGGAGTTTCTCGGACGGAACGGCGATGTTCCCGATGGTGAAATGGTTGGGAGCCGTGCTGAAGAATATGTTGTTCTTGCCGGATCCGTCGTACTGTGACAGGGAACCTTTCGATGACTGGTTGGTGCGGGCGGAAATGCTGGAGAAGTCGTATGTGACTCCGGAGACTCCGGAACCCTTTTCGTTTTTCCATCCGTCGAATTCATCGAGGAAAGGCCATTTGCTGCCGTCTCCGAAAGTCTGGGACGCGAGGTCCTTGTCGAAGGTGTTGTAATATATTGCTCCGGCAGGCACATCTTCTTCATATTTCCCGTTGTCAGTGACGGTTACCGGAATGGTATAGAGATATGTCTTGTAAGAGCCGAAGAGCCAGCCGGTTATGGTGACGGAGTGGTTGTTGTATTTTTCCTTGAATTCATCCGTCATATAGTCGAGGCTTCCCACTACGGAAGTGCCTTCGATCTCAAGGTTGGTGTAGTTCCCGGACACGAGGATGACTCCGCTGTAGGTGACATACCTGACGGAAGGGGCTCCCATATAGGATTCAATGTCGCTGACGGAGAATTTCTCAGGATCCGGCTGGGTGAAATCCTTATGTCCTGTCTTGGTGAGGACACATCCTTTTCCGAACTGGAGGAGTCCGTTTCGTATAGATGTGGTTCCGGATACCGTGACGATGTCGCCGGTTGTGAGTCCGTGGGAATCGCCATGGAATGCATAAATCCTGGCGTCGCCCTGCTGGAGCAATACGCCTTGTTCATTGAAGGCGATTACCGTGGTGTTCGGAACTTCGAATTCTGCTCCGATTTCGCCTGCGAGGACTTCTTCAAGTTTTGTGAAATTGTCGTCCTCTTTCGGGGTGTCTGGTTTGTTTTCGTCTCCGGAGCATGCCGGAAGGCTAATGGCAATAATAGTGGCGAGCGCTACGTAAAGCGCTCTTTTCCAAAGTGTTAGGTGCATAAGGAGATTAAGTTAAGTCGCCCTTGTAATGGGCGGAAATTAGCGGAAGCGGCAGGATTCGAACCTGCGAGCCGCTTTTACACGGCCAACTGTTTTCGAGGCAGCCTCCTTCAACCACTCGGACACGCTTCCTTAATATTTCCCCCTCCGCATCCTAAAACCACCTGGCCCCCTTTCAAGGGGGCAATCAGCGCTACGTGCACACCATCAGCACGATGCCAGCGCTTCGTTGTTCTTCGCGCGGCGTCTGATGACGCCCGGGGAGGTGGCGGACTTGCCGCCTTTCCGTATTTGCAATTTTTGTCGTATGCCGGTGCAAATACCCGGCTGGTCCGCGGCGTCTGATGACGCCTTGTTAATTTCCCCTCCGCATCTTCAAACCTCCCGACCCCCTTTCAAGGGGGCGATCAGCGCTACGTGCACACCATCAGCACGATGCCAGCGCTTCGTTGTTCTTCGCGCGGCGTCTGATGACGCCTGGGGAATGCGGGGCAAATTTACTTAATGTGAGTGGAATAAACAATAAAAAAATTGATTATCCGCAGCTTGCTCTGAACAGCCGGCCGGCGTATATGCCGCTTCGGTGCCATGCGCCAGGCTAACCCCTTCTATAAACTCTGCCCTCAACCCTTCGAGCAAATCATCCCGCGAGCGATAAAATCATAACTCATTAATAATCAATAATGAAGATTTTTAAAAAATGGCAGATGAGATGAAACTGTTGCCATCGCGCGGGAAAAAGTGCCCCCTATTGCACAGAACAGCGATTTTCCCGCGCAATGATTTGCCGGTGATGTTTTGCACGAAGGCGATTGTCATCTCGACCAAGCGAAGCGCATGGAGAGATCTCTCGACTACGCTCGAGATGACAATACTACGCTCGAGATGACAATACTTCGTTCGAGATGACACTTCGTTCAAACACCTACCATCTAAAATTGCCCTTTGGAGTTTGGCGCGGTCTTCACGGATTCTGCAATCCTTCGGATCACTATCCGGTGATGGTGGAATTCAGATTCTGACAATCACCTACGGCAGGTCCACCGCCTTGACGAGTTTCTCGGCGAGGGCGATGAAGGCGAGGCTGTATGACTTGCGGATAATTATTGATTTCGGTGAACACCTGAACGAACTTTGTTATATATTTGCGCCATCCAAATTGATGGGCAGTATGTTCAAACCTTTGAAAGAACAACCGGACAGGTACCTCATAGAGAACACCTAACAAATTTTTTGTCGACAACGATATCGTTTACAGAAATATTCTGTAATTTTGAGAAAAAGGGAATATGGATAGAAATAGTATTATTGAATACAAAACATCCTTCGACTCAATAGCGACATTTATTGAGGGAGAAAACAAAGAACAGGTGGAGATTTGGTTTGCAAGGGATTTGCAGACTGTACTCGGATATACAAGATGGGAGAATTTCCAGACTGCAATCAAGAGAGCCGTAGAATCATGTAACTCTCAAGGTATCAACGTTGATGACCATTTTCGTGATGTCACGAAAATGGTTACACTTGGTAGCGGGGCCACACGTGAAGTACAAGACTACATGCTTACAAGATATGCCTGCTACCTTATCGCCCAAAATGGCGATCCAAGGAAGGAACAGGTTGCGTTCGCGCAGAGTTACTTTGCGGTACAGACAAGAAAGGCAGAACTCATAGAGGAACGCTTGAAACACTTGTCAAGACTTGAGACTCGTGACAGACTGCGTGCTTCTGAAAAACAGTTATCTCAGAACATCTACGAAAGAGGCGTTGACGACAAAGGTTTCGGTCGTATTCGATCAAAAGGTGACGCAGTATTGTTCGGTGGCCACACAACAGAGGATATGAAGAATAGGCTTGGCGTAAAAGATAATAGACCATTAGCAGACTTTCTACCAACCTTGACCATTGCTGCAAAGAATCTTGCTACCGAAATGACAAACTACAATGTAGAGAACAAGGATCTCTATGGTGAGAGAGCCATTACGGCAGAACACATGCAGAATAACCGCAGTGTCAGGAACATGTTAGGAGAAAGAGGTATCAAGCCGGAAGAACTACCGCCAGCAGAGGACATCAAGAAACTGGAAAGGCGAGTTGCATCTGAACAGAAGAAGATAGAGAAAACGTCTGCAAAACTGCCGAAGATAAAGATAGAATAAGTGCGGCTAACATCAAAATGTAACAAACATAATCATGGTCCATGATGCAAGAATAATCCGTGAAGGCTTTGCAGAGTCCTCACGGGACTCGCGCGGTCTTCACGGATTCTGCAATCCTTCGGATCACTATCCAGTGATGGTGGAATTCAGATTCTGACAATCACCTACGGCAGGTCCACCGCCTTGACGAGTTTCTCGGCGAGGGCGATGAAGGCGAGGCCGTCAGGACGGGCGGAGAGAGCGGCAGGTTCGCCGTTGTCTCCGTCTTCCCTTATGCTCTGGACGATAGGAATCTGGCCGAGAAGAGGAATCCCGTATTGCTCCGCCATCTTCACGCCGCCGTCTTTCCCGAAAATGAAGTATTTGCTCTCAGGAAGCTCGGCCGGAGTGAACCAGGCCATGTTCTCCACGAGGCCGAAAATCTTCCGGTTCACGTTCTTGTTGCGGAACATGTCCACGCCTTTCTCCACATCGGCGATTGCCACGGTCTGGGGCGTGGTCACGATTACTGCCCCTTCCATCGGGATGTCCTGGACTAAGCTGATGTGGATGTCTCCGGTTCCCGGAGGCATGTCTATGAGAAGGTAGTCCAATGTTCCCCACCTGACCTGCAGAATCATCTGTTTCAATGCATTGCAGGCCATTGGCCCGCGCCAGATGAGGGCCTGTCCCGGCTGGGCGAAATAGCCTATGGACATCCATTTCACCCCGTATTTCTCGATCGGCATGATGACCTCCTTGCCGTCCTCGTTCAATGCTTCAGGAAGAGAGCCCTCCGTGGATGTCATCACAGGCACCGACGGGCCATAGACGTCCGCGTCGGCCAGGCCTACCCTGTAACCGAGGCGGGCCAGTGCCACTGCCAGGTTCACGGCTACAGTGGATTTACCCACTCCGCCCTTTCCTGATGCGATTCCGATGATGTGACGCACATTGTTCACTTCGTCCAATGTAAGGTTCAGTCCCGTCTGCTTCTTCGGGGCGGACTCCTCCTTGACGATGGTCTTCACTTCCACGTTCCCGGCTTCCGGCCAATGCCTGATGATGGCGGCCTTGGCGCTTCCGGTGATGTACTCCGCCAGCGGATCACGGTGTTTCGGAAATGCCAGGGTGACGGTCACGTCGTTCCCCTCGATTTTCACACTTTCCACCAGGCCCAGTTCCACGATGTTCTTGTCCCCCTTCGCAGGATGGGTGACATCGAGGAGCATTTTCATTATTTCGTTCTCTTTCATTTCGTTCAGTAAAGGATTGACTTATTTTTCGATATTCATCTCGTCAAGCAGATATCCGGCACCGCCGAGCTTGTCCATGAGGAACAATACATAGCGGATATCCACGCAGATACATCTCTGGAGATCAGGCTCAAACATCACGTCGCTCGACATTGACTCCCAGTTGCCGTCGAATGCCAGACCGATGAGCCGGCCTTCTGCATCCAGGACAGGCGAGCCGGAATTGCCTCCGGTAATGTCGTTGGTGGTCAGGAAGCAGGTAGGAACCTTCCCGTCAGGACCGGCGTATTGTCCGAAGTCCTTGGCGGCATGCAGTTCCTTGAGTCTGGCCGGTACCTTGAACTCGTAGTTCGAAGAATCCTCTTTCTCCATCACTCCGTCCAATGTCGTATAATATCTGTAGAGGATTCCGTCAGCAGGGGAGTAAGCCTTCACTGAACCGTAGGTCAGACGCATGGTGAAATTGGCATCAGGGTAAGATGGCTGCCCTTTCTCCCATTCGAGAAGTCCTGCCGCGAAAGCCTTGCTTCCTTCCGCAAGAGGTTCTGCCCATTTGCGCTGTTCCACGGTAAGCTTCAGATATACTGATATCAAGGCATCGTAATACAGATATGCCGGGTCGGCGGCAACCATTGCAGCAGTCAGGTTCTCTATGCCGCGGAGCTTCTCCTCGGATGCAAAGATACTGTTGTCGAACAGATAATTGACATAGTCATTGATATCCATCGTGGCGAAGTCATATCCCGGAAGGACGAGATAATTCTCCGGTTCCGCATTCTTGCGGTAGAAGTCCAGCATACCTGCGGCAATCTTTCTCTCAAGAGGGTCGTTATAGTCCTTGAATACGGCGCAGGCAGCATCGGTGGCGGCTTTCACTGCAGCAGCGGTGTCCGAAGGATTCTCCTTGAGGGCTCCGGTATATCCGACAAGCCAGTGTACGGCTGTCTGCCCGATGCCTATATTGTATGGAGCCTCAATCAGATTCGTTACGGCCATCAGGGAGGCCTCCGAGCTGTCTACGGCCATCTTGACCTGGTCAAGTGCATTGCCGTATGCTGCAGTGCGCTTCTTGTTGGAATTCACCCACTTGGTGAAGTCCGCCTCTTTCTGTTTTTCCCTTCCGATGATGTTCAATTTGGCGAAAGCCTGCTTCTGGCCGATCCATTTCTTCCATCCGTTCGCCGAGCTTGCATATTTGTTGGCATACTGGAGACGTACTGTCGGGTCAGCCTCCATTCCTTCTTTCATGATGCTCTGGCGCAATGTCCTTGCGGCAATGCTGATGTCCTGCCTTGCAATCATCTGCTCCAGCTGGGCTGCGGTCTGGAAACGCTGGGTGCGTCCCGGGTAGCCCATTATCATGGCGTAGTCACCTTCGTTGATGCCCTTCAGGGAGATTTTCAGGGACCGCTTCGGAGTATAAGGGATATTGTCCTCCGAGTAGTCCGCAGGCTCGTTGTCCGGTCCGGCATATACCCTGAACATGGAGAAGTCGCCGGTATGGCGAGGCCACATCCAGTTGTCTGTCTCTCCTCCGAACTTGCCTACCGATGCAGGTGGCGCGCCTACGAAACGTACGTCGCGATATACTTTATAGACAATGAGATAGAACACATTTTCATTGTAGAATCCGGTTACCTGTACCTTGCAGCCCGGGTTGTCATTTTCGGCTACCTTCACGAGATCTTTTTTCGCGGCGGCCACGGCCTTGTCAGCGAGCTCTTCGGCATTGGTGCTGTCCTTGTACTGCTTCAGGGCGGCTTCTCGGGTCTTGTCCATCAGGGCGGTCACGTCGGTCATCTTCTGCAGGAACGTTACGGTAAGTCCCTTGACCGGCAGTTCTTCCGCATTGGACATTGCCCAGTATCCGTCCTCGAGGTAGTTGTGCTCCGGCGTGCTGAGCTTCTGGATGCTGCTGTATCCGCAATGATGGTTGGTCACCAGGAGACCTTTGTCCGAAATCATCTCTCCCGTGCATCCTCCGCCGAACTGGACGATTGCGTCCTTCAGGGAAGAATTGTTGATGCTGTATATCTGCTCGGGTGTAAGCTTGCATCCGAGGTCGCTCATGGCCTTGCTGTTCATTTTCTGGATCAGCGGCAGCAGCCACATGCCTTCGTCCGCCTTCATTCCTGCGCAAATTATCAGGAGAGCGGAAACAGTGCAAAGAAATCTTCTCATATATTCAAAAATGTTTATTCATATTCCGGACTGCAAATGTACATAAAAACTTGCGGATTTCATTTGTCGAAGAGGGTAGGCTCAAGTTCTTTGGGATGGAAACTCATCCGGTGATGCGGGGTGTAGCCGTATTTCCTGATTGCCGCAATGTGTTCCGGGGTGGGGTAGCCCATGTTCCGGTCCCATCCGTATTGCGGATACTCCCTGGCCAGTTTCTTCATATATTCGTCCCGCCATGTCTTGGCCAGTACCGATGCGGCAGCAATTGAAGCGTAAGTCGCGTCGCCTTTCACCACCGTGCTGTAGTCGGACCTTCCGAATTTCCCGAAGGGGCGGAACTTGTTGCCGTCAATCAGCAGGTAGTCCGGCTGCGGGTCCAGCCTCAGGACCGCCCTCTGCATCCCCGTCACGGAGGCCCACAGGATGTTCAGCTCGTCTATTTCCTCAGGGCTCACCGCTTCCACGGCCCATGCACATGCTTCAGCCTCAATCACTTTCCTTACCTCGTCCCGGTGCGCTGCCGTCATCTTCTTGGAGTCGTTCAGCAGAGGGTGATGGAAATCGCGCGGCAATATCACTGCTGCGGCAAATACCGGTCCGGCCAGCGGGCCTCTTCCGGCTTCGTCGCATCCGGCCTCGATGAGGCCTTCGTTCATATAGTTTTTCAATGATGGTGTCATAATTCCGTCATGTTCCAGAATGTGCGAAATTATGAAGAAAATGTGAGATTACATCCCGTCGGACGCGTATTTCCTCTTGAGAAGCGAGATTATCTCGTTCTTGTCCTCAATGGTATTGCGCAGGTCGCGGATTTCGTTCTCCCTTGCAGCCAGTTCGTCCTTCAGCCGTGCAATGGTCTTTTCATAATTCTCCGTCAGGTCCCGCGTCCGGCTGTCATATTCGCCCTTGAGATCTTCCAGCATTCCGGACCCGTCAAGAGGCTTGTATCCCAGGACCAGTTCCTCAGGAGTCGTCCCGAGCACTTCGGCTATGCTTTCGACATGCTCGCTGAGGAGCCTGACAGGGCCGCGTTCTATTTTCCTGTAGGAGTTGCGCATCATGCCTAACCGCCTGGCCATTTCCTCCTGGGAAATGCCTTCCTCGTGACGTTTCCTGTAGATATTGTCTTTTATGCTGGCGTTGTCCATATCCGGTTGAATGTCATTCCGTTCGCAAAAATATCGGTAATCCGGATTATAGAATGACTCTTATTTGGAGTCAATGCGTCCAAAAAGTGTTCAAAGGGTTAAAAACGCCTTCCGAAAAATTTAAAAAACATAAAAAGTTTATGATTTTGTGTCTTTTCAGCCACCTTTTCTTGGTATGAAAAGATATGTGCCATAGATTTGCATGAACACCAAAAGGATTCATGTCATGGAAGAGAAAAGAGCTTATGAGATTTTTGCGGACCTCCTGCTTGAGGAGAAGGTGCATATGGACAGGCGGATTACTTTCGCCCGGCTGTGCAGGTGGCTCGGGACCAGCCGGAGAGGTCTTGACGGTATTGTACATAAGGAACTTGGAATGTCCGGGAAGGAGGTCGTCAGGAGCCTGCGCAGGGCCGAGGAACGGCGCATCAGGGACAAATATATGATAAAAGGTTTTAAATTATAGCGGGGCTTCTATTGTTATTACATTAATAATTTATTAGATTTGCAAAGATGTGTCCTTGCGGCACATGGGAATTGATAGTATTAATAACACAGATAAGTTATGAAGTCCTACTCTACAAAGGATATCCGGAATGTGGTCTTGCTTGGCAGCACCAAGTCAGGCAAGACCACATTGGCGGAGGCGATGCTTTACGAGGGTAAAGTAATCGACAGACGTGGTACCGTCGAATCCAAAAACACAGTATCAGACAACACTGAAATCGAACAGATGAACCAGCGTTCCATCTTCTCCACACCTCTGTATGCGGAGTTCATGGACACAAAGTTCAATATTATCGACACTCCGGGAGCCGATGATTTCGTGGGAGGAGCCGTATCTGCCTTCAAGGTATGCGAGAACGGTATTCTCGTCATCAACGCCCAGCAGGGAGTGGAAGTGGGAACAGAGATTTACGCCCGCTATGCAGAGCAGTACAAGGTTCCTGTAATCATTGCGGTGAACCAGCTCGACAGCGAGAAGGCTGACTGGGACATGGTGCAGAACAGCCTGAAGGAGGCGTTCGGCAACAAGCCGATAGTGGTTCAGTTCCCTGTGAACCCGGGCACTTCGTTCGACGGATTCGTGGATGTCCTCAAGATGAAATATTATCATTTCAAGGACGAGAACGGCACACGTGAGGATCTCGAGATTCCTGCCGAGCTGCAGGACGAGGCCGAGCTGCTCCGCCAGGCCCTCATCGAGAAGGCTGCCGAGTATGACGATACCCTCATGGAGAAGTTCTTCGAGTCAGGCGCACTTACCGAGGATGAGATCAGAAAGGGTCTCGGCATCGGTATCCGTCAGGGTGAGGTTCTACCTATATTCTGCCTCTCTGCAAGAAAGGACATCGGCGTCAAGAGGCTCATGGAGTTCACCATCCGTACATCAGCTTCTCCTGAAATCACCAAGTCCGTCACCAAGGACGGTGCAGAGGTGGAGTGCAAGCAGAATGCCCCTACGACATTGTTCATATACAAGACCGACGTGGAGCCGCACCTCGGAGAGGTTTCATATTTCAAGGTAATGAGCGGTGAACTGGACGAGGGAATGGACCTCGAGGATGCCGAGACAGGCAACCGCGAGCGCATTTCCACCATCTATGCCGTCGCAGGGTCCAAGAAGGAAAAGGTCAGCGGCCTCAATGCCGGTGATATCGGCTGTACGGTGAAGCTCCGTGCAGGAAAGACCAATGTGACCCTGTCACAGCCTGGTACCGGAATCTCATACGAGAACATCAAGTTCCCTGCTTCCAAGTACCGCACAGCCATCAAGGCCAAGGTGCAGGCTGACGAGACTAAGCTCGGAGAGGCTCTCGGCAAGATTTCAGCCCAGGACCCTACCATCGTGGTGGACTACTCCAAGGAATTGAAGCAGACCATTCTCAGCGGCCAGGGAGAGCAGCATATCAATGTGGTGAAATGGAGACTCCAGAACGAATTCAAGGTGGAGATTGAACTCTTCCCTCCTAAGATTCCATATCGCGAGACCATCACCAAGACTGCCAATGCGGAATACCGTCACAAGAAGCAGTCCGGAGGCGCCGGCCAGTTTGGAGAGGTTCATCTTCTCGTATGTCCTATCGTGGAGGGAGTTCCGTTCACGAACAAGTTCAAGATTGACGGCAAGGACGTGGTTCTCAATGTCAAGAGCCAGGAATCCTACAACCTCGACTGGGGCGGAAAACTCGAGTTCTACAACTGTATCGTGGGTGGTGCAATCGACGCACGCTTCATGCCGGCCATCCTCAAGGGTATCATGGACAAGATGACCGAAGGTCCTCTCACCGGTTCCTATGCCCGCGACATCAGGGTGTTTGTATATGACGGAAAGATGCATCCGGTTGACTCCAACGAAATCTCATTCGTGCTCGCTGCGCGCAATGCATTCAAGGAGGCGTTCCGCAATGCAGGTCCGAAGATCATGGAGCCTATCTACAATCTCGAGGTCCTCACCCCGAGCGACTACATGGGAGCCTGCATGTCCGATCTTCAGAACAGGCGTGCCCTCATTGAGGGTATGGGAAGTGACAAGGGATTCGAGGTTATCAAGGCCCGCGTTCCTCTCGCAGAGCTCTACAGGTATTCTACCGCATTGAGCTCGCTCACTTCAGGAAGTGCTACATTCACCATGCAGTTTGCTGATTACCAGCCTGTTCCTGGTGATGTCCAGACTAAGCTCCTCGCTGACTACGCTGCACAGGAGGCTGACGAGTAATCTTCGGAAACGGATACAAACGATAAAGAGAGAGGCTGACCCAAAAAAGGTCAGCTTCTTTTATTGTAGAATCGTTCACAAGGTCACGGGCGACCATGGTTTTCCGAACGTCTCCCTCCTTAACATCTCAGTCTACAGATTATGACGTCCAACCTTCTTGAGGTAGCCGATGAGAAATTCCGGCCGGTCGGTCTGGATCATTGAGACTCCTTTGTCGAGATATCTCCTGTAGACCTTCTCAGGATCACCGCTTATGAAGGCCGCGTCATCATCGTTACCTGTACCTCCGCAGAGAGAGGCCCAGATGGTGTTGACCCATACCTTGGAGCCCTGGGCAATGATTTCCTCGCATACCTTGTCGAAAGTGCCGTCCTCTGTCTGCCAGCATACCTCATAGGCGATAGGTACCACATTGCTCTCCATATATGAATTGTAAAGCTTGATTCCGGCAGGCCTCTGGATGTCCACGATAGGCATATACATCATATTGTGCTCGTGCTTGGCCTCGTGAGCCGCAACCACGTCGATAGCCCGTTTCCCCTTTATCAGGAGCTGGTCGGTGACTCCGAGCCTTTCGGAAATCTCGAGTACCTGGTCGTAATATTCGTAACCATGGTCAACATTGACGCAAATCCTGTCCTTGCATATCCACAATGCCTCCTCAAGGGTGAGTATGCGGCAGGTGTCAATCGACACTCCGTGAGCCCTTTTCAGCTTGAACTTCTTCAATTCCTCCAATGTGTAGTCGCTGACCGGACCTTTTCCGTTAGTGCATCTGTCCAATGTCAGGTCGTGGGACAGCACGAGCACGGAATCCTTGCTCATCTTGATGTCCAGCTCCATTATGTCGGCCCCCATCTTTATGACGGACTCGATGGCCAATGCTGAATTCTCAGGGAAGTTCCTCCAGTCGCCGCGGTGGCACGCCACCACTACGTAGTCCGACTTCGGATTGTGAATCTGTGCGAGAATGGCCTCGGCCCGGTTGGCATATTCCGGGGCGCCATGGCATGCGGCAAGCCCCAAGGCTGCAAGAGCCGCAAAAAGCAATCGTTTCATAATGTATTAATATTTAATAATTTACAATATTCGAATCAAATAACCTGCTGCTTCCTCCTCCAGTTAAGTACCGGAAGGATGAAGGATATGACGGCTGCCCCGAGCCAGAAATAACTCACATAGGTGAAGTCGTGGATCTGCACCGACTCCCCGGCAGCATTGACCTTCTCGATGATATTCCCGTCAAGAAGGAGCCCGGTGATGATGTTCTGGATACCCGCTGCAGCATAGGATGCCAGGCCTACAATACCGAGGGCCGCTCCGGTGGCTTTTCTCGGGACAAGGTCAATGGCCATGAGCCCTCCGAGGAAGGAAATCAGGACGCCGATGGCAATGCCGAAAAGCACCATTGACGTGACAACCACCCATTTGCTGTCGCCTCCGAAGAGGAACAGGAACAATGCGATTGACTCCAGTACTCCGGCCGCGAATGCCGGATATTTCCTGTCACCCTTGAATATTATATCCGAGAGCCATCCGGAAACGACCGTGCCGATGATTCCGAATATAGGATTGATGCCGATGATTGCAGCAGCCTCTTTCAGGTCATAGCCCCTGGCCTCCTGCAGAAATATTGTACCCCATTCATTGATGGCGTATCGGCTCATATACATGAATGCGGAAGAGAAAGCGAGAATCCATACTCCTGGATTCTTGATGACGGCCCGCTGCATCTGCCTTGTGAATTCCCTCTGGCCGGCCTTGGCACTGCTTGCCGCAGCCCTGTCAGCCTCCAGTTCCTCACGGGTCTTCTCTCCGGCGAGTATCTCGATTGGCTCAAGTCCCTTGCTCTCAGGAGTGTCATGCAGGAAAAGAAATATGAGGACAAGCCCGATAATGCCAGCAATCGCCGCTCCGAAGAAGCCCCATTTCCAGCCGAATGCAGCCACGATGGAACCCACGAAGACGAAAGAAAGTCCTTCACCGATATTGTGCGATGCGCTGAAGAATCCGTAGAAAGTACCCCTGACTTTCAGCGGAAACCATCTCGACAATGACACGATCGAGGATGGCGCTCCCATTGACTGGGCCCATCCGTTGAGTCCCCACATTATCGCGAAGCTCAGGAAGACCACCGAAGACGATATTCCCGCCCCGATGGCTGAAGCCCCGATCACGCCCATCAGGAAGTTCACGACTACCGATACGGTGAGCCCGAGTGCCATGAACCGTTTGACGTTCGAGGCGTCCGCGAGGAACCCGTTGACCAGCTTTCCTGCCGCGTACATCCAGTACAGGCATGCCCCTATGATACCGAGCTGGGTGGCATTGAGCAATCCTGCATCTATCAGGGGCTGCTTCATCACCCCCATCGAGAGACGGCATACGTAATACAGTGCATATCCGAACGTTACGGTCAGGAATGTCTGCATCCGCAGCTTCTTGTAACATCTGTCCTGCGCTGCAGCAGGCACCTTTGCGGATGCCGCACCGCTGATCTTGAAGAAATCCAATATAGACATTATCGGTTGAGTGTTATGGTTGTCGAGTACAAATGTAGTGTTTTTTCAGGAAAGGGCATATCCCTGTTTATTAAATTTACTGCAGGACTGAGTCCCGGATAATGAGGGAGGGCGCCAGTTCAAGCTGGGTGGAGCAACGGACTCCGGAAGCTATGCTTTCGAACAGGAGTTTCGTCGCGAGCATTCCCATGTCATCAGTCGGCTGGCTTATGCGTGTGATGGCAGGGGTTATGAAATCCATATATCTGTTGTTGTCAAAAGAAATGACGGAAATGTCCTCCGGGACATTCAGCCCTGCCTCCCTGATTGCCTTCAAAGCTCCGAGAAGAATGGTATTGCTGAGAGCAAATATTGCCGTCGGCCTGTTCCTGCTGTTCAGAAGCAGTTTGGTCTCAAGGTAACCGTTCTGTTCCGAGAAATCATTCCCGACCACAATTGCCTTCTCCTTTATACCTGCCTTTTCGAGAGCAGACATGTATCCCGAGACTCTTTTCTTATTAGGGACAGAACTCGTCACACCCTGAATACATGCAATGTCCGAGTGTCCGCTGGACAGCAGATGATTTACAGCCATGATACTGCCAAGATAATTGTTGGTGGACACATAAGGCAATGTAGAATCGGTGAAATACCTGTCAATCAGTATTACAGGCATGCATTTCCGGTTGATTTCCTCGAACAGTGACGGATCTTCTCCGCATGGAACTGCAATGATGCCGTCCACTTGCCTGGACATCAGGGAAGATATGGCTGCCTTCTCCGCATCCGGATTCTCATCGGAGTCAATCACAGTGGTCGTGTATTTTCTTTTACGGGCCTCTTTTATGACAATGCTCGCGATATCAGCGAAATAGGGATTTGCCACTGATGGAAGCAGCAGTCCGATAGTGTCGGTCTTGTTTGTCCGGAGATTCTTTGCTACAAGATTCGGGAAATAATTGCTCTCTGTCGCCGCCTGCATGATGAGGTCTCTTGTCTCGGGGCTGATTCTGCATTGGTCGGATTTGCCGCTGAGAACACGGGAGATTGTAGTGATGGAAAAGCCGGTCTTGGCCGATAGTCCTGCCAGTGTCTCTTTCATGATAATAATGCCTTTGTTAGTGTATTTTGCGCAAATATAAGAAAATTTTGCGCAAAATTATAACGTTTTTGCGCTCAAAAATTCGGCAAAAACATCAAAAAATAGTTTTAAAATGGCAATGTGAATTTCAAACAGGCGTATATTTGCTAAAACGTTTGCAGAAACAACCAGTATATTGATATCCTTATATAATGAACAACAAGAAAATACTTGTGATTGGAAGCAGCAATACTGACATGACAGTCAAGTCCAGTATTCTTCCTAAACCCGGTGAGACAGTCCTTGGCGGAGAATTCCGGATGGGCCAGGGCGGGAAAGGTGCAAACCAGGCTGTTGCAGCACGGCGTCTGGGCGGAGATGTGCAGTTCGTCTGCAAACTCGGAAATGATATTTTTGCCGAGAATGCCCTGAACCATTACATTGAAGCAGGTCTGGATACATCCTGTATCCTTCATTCTGACAAGCCGACAGGTGTGGCTCTTATCAATGTGGACGGACAAGGCGAGAATTCAATCGTAGTTGCTTCAGGAGCCAATTCAGATATGTCCCCTCAGGATATAGATGGCATTTCTGATATGATCCGGTCATGCGGAATATTGTTGTTGCAGCTTGAGATTCCAATGCCTTCTGTCATGCGTGCCGCGCAGATTGCGAAGGAGGCCGGAGTGATGGTTGTCCTGAATCCTGCGCCTGCTGCAGAATTGCCGGAAGGTCTGCTTCGCTGTGTATCATTGCTGATTCCGAATGAAGTAGAGGCTTCCGCTATCTCGGGCATCCGGATAAGGGATATTGAAAGCGCGTCTGAAGCCGCGAGAATACTTAAAGAGAAAGGTGTTGGCGAAGTCATAGTGACAATGGGATCGAAGGGTGCAATGGTCTATGACGGCAATGTGACATTCGTTCCTTCCCGTAAGGTCAGGGCCGTTGACACGACTGCTGCCGGCGATACATTCTGCGGAGCAGTATGTGTGGCTCTGTCTGAAGGAAGATCCCTTGCCGATGCGGTGGAGTTTGCAACTGCGGCATCATCTATAACGGTGACGAGATATGGAGCACAGGATGCCGTCCCGACACGTGAGGAGACCGAGAAAATATTGAAAACCAATTATTAAACAGTATAGCTATGTTTATAGTCAAGAGTTACATGCTTGCAGTATTGTTCTGCTTTATCACAATGATGTGCTGGGGATCATGGGGAAATACCCAGAAACTGGCCTCGAAAAACTGGAGATATGAACTGTTCTATTGGGACTATGTCATAGGTATGGTCCTTTTCGCATTGCTTATATCTTTCACTATGGGAAGTATAGGCCAGGAAGGAAGACCGTTCCTGAAGGATCTTGCACAGGCGGATATGTCAAATATCCTCAGTGTCATCCTCGGCGGAGTAATATTCAATGCCTCCAATATCCTGCTTTCCGCATCGACTTCCATTGCAGGACTGTCCGTAGCGTTCCCGCTCGGTGTCGGGCTTTCTTTAGTTCTCGGGGTGATCATCAATTATATCGGGGCTCCGAAAGGAGATCCTGTGATTCTGTTCGCAGGAGTTGCCCTGATAGTGATTGCCATAATATGCAATGGACTCGCCTCTGCGAGGATGCAGAAAGCATCAGTGGCGGAGGACTCTGGCCGGAATGGACGTAAAGGTATTATCCTTGCTGTCATTGCAGGCGTGCTCATGTCCCTCTTCTATAGGTTTGTGGCCAGGGCCATGGATTTGGACAATTTCGAAAATCCGGCGTCCGGAATGCTTACGCCATATAGCGCAATATTCATTTTCAGCATAGGCGTTCTGCTCAGCAATTTCATTTTCAATACATTGGTGATGCGCCATCCGTTTGTGGGGAATCAGGTCTCGTATAAAGAGTATTTCAAGGGTTCATTGCGGACACATCTTGTAGGAGTCCTCGGCGGTGCCATCTGGTGTCTCGGAACTGCATTCAGCTATATAGCTTCCGGAAAAGCAGGCGCAGCCATATCCTATGCTCTTGGCCAGGGTGCTCCGATGATAGCTGCTGTATGGGGAGTCTTCATATGGAAAGAGTTCAAGGGTTCTTCAAGGACGGTAAATGCTCTTCTCGGCATCATGTTCATGTTTTTCATTGCAGGTCTCGGCTATATAATTATTGCGGGAGGAAACTGATTATGAGGTACTTGAACATTGTTGTACTAACCGCCTTGCTGTTGGCGTGCCAGGGCTGTGGCACCCGCCCCGAGGCCAATGTGCAGGGTCCGCTCAGCATTATAATCGAGACGGATATGGGCAATGACATTGATGACGCCCTTGCACTCGCTCTTGCCCACAGGGCGGTCGAGGAAGGCAAAGCCGAAATTCTTGCCGTAGGCTGCCACAAGATGTCAGAGACTCCGGCGGAATTTGTTGATGTCGTGAACACATATTACGGACATCCGGAAATAGCTGTAGCGATGTCCCGGACGCCGGTGAAAGAATTCTCTTCCTATACTGACTATACTTCTGTTGCCGCTTCGGACAAGTTCAGGCAGAGCCTCAACGGCAAATTTGAAGAGCCTGTGAAATTGTACAGGAGGCTTCTGGAGGATGCTCCTGACGCTTCTGTATGTTTCGTGTCTCTCGGATTCGGTACCACTCTCGCGCAACTTCTCGATTCACAGCCGGATGAAATATCCGGTCTTGACGGCGTGGCTCTCGTCGGGAAGAAGGTCAAATGTCTTTCGATAATGGCGGGCAGCTACGGTGAGAAGAAGCGTGCGGAATACAATGTGGTCAATGACATACCGGCGATGCGCAAGGTGTTTGACTCGTGGCCGGGAATCATTGTCCAGAATCCTTTCGAAATCGGCCGGCAGGTAATGTTCCCGGCATCCGAAATCGAGGCCAATCTCGGATATCGTGACGAAAATCCTGTCGTGGAGGCGTACAAAACATACAAGGAAATGCCTTATGACCGCCCGTCGTGGGATATCTTGAGCGTATTGTTCCTTACTGATCCGGAGCTGTTTACGGTCAGTGCTCCCGGCCGCGTTACAGTAGATGAAGAAGGCTATACTCATTATCAGACTGATCCGGACGGAAAACACTATGTCCTTTCCGCTACCATTGACCAGCCTCAGGCCCTCAGGCAGGAGATGATAAAGAAACTCAGAGCGTTATAAATCTTTGAAGTATGAAATCCGAAAAGAGAAGAAATATCATGAATCTCATATCTTTCATAGCGGTTGTGCTTGCAGTCAATGCTTGCTCCAAACCGGGTAACGGGGAATCCCCGGATCCTTCAGTTCCCGGGAAGAAACTGCCTGATATCTCTGAAATTGCCATAGGGGATGAATGGTCAGTCCCATTCGAAGGGGAAATGACTCTTCCTTATTCCGGTGTGGATGAAGGGGATGAAATCCGTCTGATTCCGCGCTATGACAAGAGTGTGACGTATACACTCAAATGCATTGATGCGAATCCGGAAAAAGGGGCTGCGTTCACTGCTCCGGAAAAGTTTGCTGGAGGAATGTGCTCGGTTGTCTTGTCAAAGAAAGACCGTGTCCTGTCATCTGAAACATTTGTCCGGGTCTGTGACCTTTCCGAAGTGGAAAAGAAGGCAGGAATGACCGTATATGGACGGGTCGTCGATTATGACGGCAATCCTGTTCCGGAAGTTTCAGTTTCCGATGGGGTCAGGGTCACTCATACCGATGCCGCGGGGAGGTATTGGCTGGCTTCCGCCAAGAAATACGGATATGTTTTCATATCGGTTCCGTCAGGATACAAGGTTGCAGTGAACAGGAGTGTGCCTATGTTCTTCTCGAGGTTGCGCTCAAAGAGCAGTTCGGAATATGAGCTTCACAATTTTGTCCTTGCGCCGGAGAACAACTCAAGGCACAGGACCATAGTTTTCAGTGACTGTCACCTTGCCAGGAGGACGGATGACCTGAATCAGTATGAGACTATGTTCAAACCGGAATTGGGAGAACAGTATAATAATGCACAATCTGAAGGGGTTGCGTTATATGCGATAGCTCTCGGTGATCTTGCCTGGGATGAGTGGTGGTACAAAAACAATTATCCGATTTCCGAATACTACAGGACAATGTCCGATGTTGATGTCCCTATATACAGCATTCCGGGGAATCATGACAATGATCCGTATATAGCGGATGATTTCCTGGCCGAAGACCCGTTCCGGCAAAGTATAGGACCTACGTATTATTCATTCAATATCGGGAACATACACTACATCCTGATGGACAATACCATTTTCAATAATTCCGGGGCGTCGCAGGGCACCGTGGGGAATGTCCAGGATTACAGCGAGGGATTCACGGCAGACCAGATGAAATGGCTTATGGCCGATCTGGAAAATGTGGCTGCAGGAACTAAGGTTGTTTTTGGAATACATATCCAGTTTACAGGCCGTCCGTTCATAAACGGCGACGGCACTGTTTCGTTCAACTATTCCATGCCTGCCGAGCAGAGACTTGAACTGACAGAGCTTCTCGCTCCATATGATGTCCAGATTATCAGCGGACATACCCATACGAATTATACCAACCGGATTTCCGGGACTATGACTGAACACAATATCGCCGCAGTCTGCGGAACATGGTGGTGGACAGGATTCTATTCTAACGGCAGGTGCCATCTGAACGGAGACGGTTCTCCTTCAGGTTATGCAATATTTGATGCAGGAAAGACTTCCGGCAATTCATTGGAATGGAAATTCAAGGCGGCGTCAAGGCCGGAATCTTACCAGTTCAGGGCATATGATCTCAATAACTGCCGCATTTCGAGAGAATTGTATTGCCCTGCAGAAAAGAATCCAAAAGTATCGGATGAGATTTTCAGAAAATATGCATGCGGGTATGATGTCAGCCGCTCGGACAATAAAATACTGATAAACGTATTCAACTGGGCCGATGACTGGACATTGGTCGTTAAGGAAGACGGGAAGGAGCTTGAAGTGACACGCGTGGATGCATATGACCCGCTGCATGTCATTCATTTCAATATGGCAAGGATGAACACGAATTCCACCGCATTGACTTTCCCTACAAGTCTGACTTCTCACATGTTTGAGGTCAGGGCCTCGAGATATGATTCTGATATCCAGATATCAGTGCAGGATTCTTTTGGGAACGTCCATACGGAGACAATGAAACGGCCGAGGTCGCTTTATGATATGTCAAAGGCCGAAACATGGTGAAGAAACAATTTATAAAAACCGACAATATGAGGTATTATTTTAATCTAATGCTTATTGCCGTGATGTCCGTGTCCTTGCTCTCCTGCAAGGATAAAACCGGCGAATGGCTTGACCGGACCCCCATTGCGAGGGTGATTGTTCCGGAGCAGGCAGTCGACGGCAGCATCACTATCGACGGCAAGTCACAGAAAGTACCTTTCTGCGTTATCTCTTCCGGAGCCTGGACAGCAAAGAGCTCGGATGAGAGCTACACTTTCCTTCCTTCTTCAGGAGGTACAGGACGTACCGAAATATCATTGATTGCTCCAAGCAATGAATCGGGCTCTGTGAAGGAACTTACATGTTCTTTTGAGTTTGAAGGCGGGAATCGGCTGGAATATATTCTCCGTCAGGAGATCCAGGTCCCATATCTTGAAATCAGCCCGAGATACAGGACGGTTCTTGGCGACGGGGAAGAGTTCATAATCGAGGTGGATACGAATCAGTCCGAATGGGCCCTGGACCTCGGCGAATCTTCGTCATGGATAAATGTGATGGACAAGTCCGGTAACTCTGTCACCTTGTCCGTCCTTGAGAATCCTGGAAGTTCGAAACGTTCCTCCGAGATCAGATTTTATTCGGTGGAGACTCCGGAAATATGTGATTATCTTTCGATTACACAGAGTGTTATGGCTGCGCCTCCTGTTGCTGATCTGCTTGACGTGATATTCAATGCGGACGGTTCTGCACAGGACAATTCCGCGATGAAGATGACAGTGGACAAGTCCAGGCTGGATGCGGACTGCTCTACGGTATATTTGGAGAAATACGGCCGTTACGCTGCGAGATTCAACAATCCGGCAATAGCCCGGAGCGGCCTGGCTTCCGGTTATTATTTCATCCCTTACACGGAAGATTCGGATTTCGGCAAGAAACTGGCGGACGGATACAGCTATGAACTTCTGTTCTGCACATATTATGACCCTACCGGGCTTGCCCAGGTTAAACCTTTCGCTTCCACGCAGGCCGGCGGCACAGGAATGTGTTTCAGGGCCAATAACGGAGAAATCAATTTCGAAACCCATGTGGGCGGAGGCTGGAAAGAACTGTACAGCGGAATCATTCCGGAAAAGAACAGATACTATCATGTAGTTGCGACATGGGATAAAGCCAGTGGAGCTGCATGCCTGTATGTGGACGGACAGCTCACTGTTTCTCTCAATGCCTCAGGAGACTTCAAATTCATGACTACCAATGTTGACAAGAGATGGTTCGGCATAGGTGCGGATCCTTCCGCCAGTGATACTGGAGAGGCTTCCTTCTATGGAGAAGTCGTGATAGCAAGGTTATATGACGCTCCGATGAGTTCAGAGGAAGCAAGGGCTCTTTATAAACTCGTAAAATGACGGCAGTATGAAATACAAGATGAATAGAAATATGATAGCGGCGGGACTGATGGCAGTTGCCTTGTCCTTCCTGCCCGGAGTCATGAACTCTTCCATAGCTGTCGCGGGTACTCTGCCGCAGACAGTATCACAGATGCACAGAATCGACGGCGTCGTGGTCGACAGGAACGGCGAACCTGTCGCCGGTGCCACAATCCAGAACAGGGAAACTAAAGAAGGTGCTCTGTCTGATTATCAGGGACGTTTCAGCATACAGGCTTCCAAAGGCCAGGTGCTGTCGGTGATGATGCTCGGATATAAAGACTATTCCTGTACAGTGGCGGGTGAGTCCTCAGTCAGAATCGTGATGGAAGATGATTTCGAACTGCTCGAAGAGACGGTGGTCGTGGGATATGCTTCACAGAAGAAAATCAATGTTACAGGTGCCGTATCTTCCATATCCGGAGACGTGCTTGAGCAGCGTCCTGCGGTGAACGCTTTTGCTGTGCTGCAGGGAGCGGACCCGTCCATGAACATCACGTCCACATCCGGTAATCCTATCGGAGGACATGAAATCAACATTCGCGGTGTCCCGTCCGTGAACGGAGGCTCTCCGCTTGTCCTGGTGGACGGTATTCCGGGCATCTCTCTCAGCTATGTAAATGCTGCTGACATCGAGTCGGTTTCCATCCTGAAGGATGCTTCCGCAAGTGCGGTGTACGGTGCAAAAGCTTCTGCCGGCGTCATTCTGGTTACTACGAAGTCCGGCTCCGCTGGAAAGACCAAAGTCAGTTATTCCAACCAGTTCGGATGGATCAAGCCGACGACTTCCACGGACTATATTTCGACCGGCTATGACTGGGCTAAAGCGGTGGATGAAGTTTATTATGCCCGCTATGGATATAGCGCATTCAGATATACGGAACAGGACTGGAAGGAGCTTGAGCTAAGACGTGGTGACAAGAAAGAGAATCCTGAAAGGCCGTGGGTAGTGGTCGATGACAACGGACAGTATCATTATTACGGCAATTATGATTGGTATGACGCTTTGTTCAACGACAGCCGTTTCCAGCAGCAGCACGATATCTCGATATCGGGAGGTGGCAAGGATGTCAAATACTATATCAGCGGAAGGTTCCATAACCAGGATGGTCTCCTCAGCGGTCCGGCAATCCCGAACAAGGAGAAATTCACCTCCTACAGCTTCAGGGCAAAGATAGATGCCCAGCTTTTCAAATGGGCGAAATGGTCTACCAACGGCTCGTTATATGCAGTGCATCAGATATATCCGGGAACTACCAATGAAGCGCTGACAATACCGGCTCTTGACCAGGCTCTGGGCCCTATGTTCGTCCCGAGGAATCCGGACGGATCACAGGTCATTTATCCTTATGACATCAGAGGTGTCGGAGTCGGCAAAGGCAGGGGAGCGATTACCACGAATGAGGGCAACCGCCACGATATAAACAACAGGACACTTGCGTTGTCTAACAGCCTTGAACTGACTCCGGTCAAAGGCCTTTCCATAAAGGGTACATACAATATCACCAACTTCTGGAGACTGTACAAGGACAGGACTCAGGTCGCCACATATTCCGACAAGATAGGAGTCATTGTCACGAATCCGGCTTATTCCAAAGACGAGTACCGCGAGCGCCACTATGAATATACGACTCACAGTGCGGACGGAATCGTCACATATAAGCACAATTGGAATGATGCGCACGATTTCACCGTTCTTGCCGGTGTCAACTTCGAGAAGCGCAGGAGCACTGACCTCACGGTCGACCAATTCGGAGTCGGAAATGCAGACTTGAGCACGTTCAATTCGGTTACGGATGACACTTATTATCAGATAGGCCAGGATATTTCTGCATACCAGACACTTGGATTTTTCGGAAGGATCAATTACAACTATAAGGAAAAATACCTTCTTGAAGCTTCATTCCGTGCTGACGGAACTTCGAGGTTTGCCAAAGGCAGCCGTTGGGGATATTTCCCTTCCGCATCTGCCGGATGGCGTTTCTCGAAGGAGGGATTCATGAGGAATACGTCTTCCTGGCTGAGTGACGGAAAACTGCGCCTGTCCTATGGAGAACTCGGAAACCAGCAGGTAAGCAATTATCTTTATATACAGACAATATCTTCGGATACACTCAGTTATCTATTTGACGATACCGGCAAGCCGAAATATTCTTCGGTATCAGACCCTATGTCCTCAGGACTCACATGGGAGACAGTCAAAACCTATAACGTCGGTCTGGACCTGTCCTTCCTTGACGGCAGGCTGAACTTTACTGGAGATTATTTCGTCAGAAAAACCGAAGACATGCTTACTACTTCATTGACGCTGCCGAGTGTTTATGGTGCGGCCACTCCGACTGAGAACTGTGCGGACCTGAGAACGAACGGCTGGGAGATTGTCCTCTCCTGGAAAGACAGTTTCAAACTGGCCTCCAGACAGTTCGATTATGGGGTTACGGCAACTCTGGGTGATTACATAACCGAGATAACCAAGTTCAACAATCCGGACAGGATATTCACCAATTATTATGAAGGCAAGAGACTTGGAGAAATCTGGGGTTATCATGTTCCTCGTCTTTTCAAGACTGATGAAGAGGCGGCTGCATACCAGATGGCAATCCATAATTCTTCCAATGTCTATCAGAGGGTTTACAATATGTCAGGAGGCGGGCAGGGATATCTTATGGCTGGAGACGTAATGTTCGAGGACAGGGATGGAAGCGGATATATCAACAAGGGAGACGGTACTGTCGACAATCCCGGTGACATGATGATTATCGGAAATTCCTTGCCGAGATACAATTACTCGTTCCGGTTTGATATCAACTGGTATAATTTCGACTTGTCTGTCTTCTTCCAGGGCGTAGGCAAAAGGGACTGGTATCCTACGGCCAACAACAATGATGTCTATGGAGCCACCCGTTTCTGGAATCTGTACGGCTATACAATGACGTCCTTCATTCCGGAAGACTATAAGGAGCATATATGGACCGAGGATAATCCGGACGGTTATTTCCCTCGTCTCCGTCCTATCCAGTCATATAGCGGAGGCCCTCTTGCCCAAGTCAACGACAGGTATCTCCAGAAGGTTAACTATCTGAGGCTTAAGAATATAACCTTAGGATACACTATTCCTTTCAAGAAAGGGATAATATCCTCGGCCCGTGTTTACTTCTCTGCCGAGAATCTGGCATATTGGTCTCCGCTGAAGAAATATTGCAAGACCATTGACCCTGAACTTGCCACGGCTACAGGCACGTACTATTCCGGATCAGGAACAGGTTATACGATACCGAAGACCATAATATTCGGCATGAATATCAATTTCTGAGTTCTGGTGTAATGAATCTGAACATGTAAATATTGTGACAGTATGAAAAGAATCTACAATATCTTTATAGCAGGCATAAGTGCATTGTTGATGATGCAGTCATGCGACCTTACATTGCAGCCTGAACATGAAGTGACTCCTGACAACTATTTCAAGACAGAATCTGACCTGATGCTCTGGTCCAACGCCTTCTACAAGTCTCTTCTTGAGAGTGCGGAAATAGGGGCTACCTCCGACCTGATGATGTCAAACGGCATTTCTGCCTATGTTTCCGGGAACAGGAATCCGGAGACGCAGTCATGGTCATTCTCTGTTCTCAGGGACATCAACTATATGCTTGAGCATCTTGACCAATGCGAAGACAAGGCTGCGGCTACCAAATATGAAGGCGTGGGGCGTTTCTTCAGGGCATATTTCTATTTCAAGCTTGTGAGAATGTACGGAGATGTGCCTTACTATGACAAAGTGCTCGGTTCGACAGATCCTGACAATTACAAGGCTCGTGACGACAGGGGATTCGTGATGGACAAGGTTCTGGAAGATTTCCGTTTCGCTGCGGATGTCCTGCCTTCTTCATGGGGTGAATTCAATACCAGAGTGACCAAGTGGGCGGCACTTGGATTTGCCAGCAGGGCTGCATTGTATGAGGGTACATTCAGGAAATATCATTCCATCGAAGGCTATGACAAATACTTGACTGAAGCCTATGAATTTGCGAAGGAATTCATGAATGCATCTCCATATTCTCTTTACAATGAGGGCAGTACCCCATACAGGGATTTGTTCGTGTCAATTGATGCGAAGACCCAGGAGGTCGTTCTCTGCCGCCATTATAATATTGAGTACGGAATCTTCCACAGCCTGGGATACAATATGGATTTCAGCCGTGTCTCGTTGACCAGACGTTTCGTAAATCATTATCTGATGGCTGACGGAAGCCGTTTTACAGACAAGGAAGGCTGGGAAACAATGTTCTATACCGACGAGATGAAAAATCGTGATCCTCGTCTGGCCCAGACGGTAATGTGTCCGGGATATGTCCAGAAAGGGGCGACGGCGGTTACTCCATGTGAGTTTTATTCATGGACCGGATATCAGCCTATAAAACATGTGCCGGAAGCTTCCAAGTGCATGTCGTCGTCTGATGATACCGACTGGTGCCTTCTCAGGGCTCCGGAAGTATATCTGAATTATGCGGAAGCGGCAGCCGAACTGGGCATTCTGCTTCAGGCTGACCTGGATATGACTGTCAATAAGATCAGGGAGAGGGCGAAAATGCCTAAGCTTCAGATGGACAAAGCCAATGAGAATCCGGATCCTTATCTGCTTGAATGTTATCCTAACGTGACGAGAAGCCAGTTTACAGGAGTCATCCTGGAAATACGGCGCGAAAGGACAGTGGAACTTGCATTGGAAGAGCCTGACCGTTCCTGGGACATGTTCCGTTGGGGCGAATGCAAGCAGTGTCTCCAGCATTATGTCCCTTGGTATGGTGCATATATACCGGGTCTCGGAAGTTATGACACGAGTGGTGACGGCGTTGCAGATGTAACATTCTTCAGGAGTGCTGACGGAAGTATCAAGATTCAGGTGGGCACCAAGATTCAGGACGTAGCTCTGTCAGACGGGGATAAAGGCTATATCGTCGCTTATTCCACGACTGATTACGGTTCGCTCTGGGATGATGATCGGGATTACTTGTGGCCGATTCCTGCATCGCAGAGAATACTGAATCCTAATCTCACCCAGAATTACGGCTATGTGGACGGTCTTTGATCAACATGAAAAATCTTGCAGGTATGAACAGAATAATTAAGGCTTTTTCGTTTGCTACGGGGTTGGCTGTGCTATTCTCGTGCAATGACGGTCTCGAGACCGCTTCTCTGATTGTCAATCAGGAAAGCATTGAAGTCTCCAGTGAAGGAGGCCAGACTACTATAGGCGTCAAGAGTAACAGGGATTGGTCTGCCAATGTGGATGTGGACTGGATCAGCCTCACGCCATCTTCAGCTGGGGCTTTCGAGGCCTCGTCATATATGATTGTCACCGCCCAGCCGAACATCGATCTTCCAAGGGAGGCCCATATCGTCGTATCGTCCAAGTCGGGTGAGGTGTCGGCAGTGGTTACCGTGCTTCAAGGTGAGAATCGCCTGATATTGAAGAATGCATCCCAGATGATTGCAGCTTTTGAGGATCTAGCGAATTCCGAGAAACAGGAGGACTATATTCTCGTGAGGGATATCGACATGGAAGGGAAGACCCTTCCTTCGGTAGCCAGACTCAATGCCGTCTTTGACGGGCAGGGACACTCAATCAGTAATTTGAAAGTGACCGGCAGCCTGTTTGATGAAATCGGGGCTTCAGGATGTGTCAGGAATATTGTTCTTGCAGCGAATTGCAGCCTGACTATTCCGGGAGATGTCGAGAAGACCGGGATAATTGCCGGGACATCTGCCGGAACTATCGAAAATGTGACCAACAATGCCGATATAACTGTCAGTGGGGTGTCCAAAGGTTACAAAGGTTCGATATGCGGGGAAAGTACAGGACCCGTCACTTCTTGCGTCAATCGCGGTGACATATTCTTTGAAGGGGCTCCGCATTCAGACGGCTCAATGTATTTCGGCGGTGTAATCGGCCGGGCAAGTTCCGCTGATGTCGAGGTCCGGAACTGTTCCAATGAAGGTGACATGAAATTCGTGTTCAATGATGAACTGACACAGAGTGTATATATTGCCGGAGTGAGCGGAGCGATAAACAATAATGCCAAGATACTCAATTGCACGAACTCGGGAAATGTATTGGCTACATGCAAGGGGAGCAATTCCAATGCGCTTATAGCTGGAGTCGTCTGCTATGCAGGCGGAGAGGTGTCGGATTGTTCGAACAGCGGTGATGTCGAATTCCGGAGCGAATCTGCATATGGTCTTTCTGACGGACCGGTAAAAGGAATCGGTATAGCCGGTATTGCCAGTTATGTCGGATGGACGGACAATACTGTAAAGAATAATACGAATTCAGGAAATATCGCATTGTCCGCAGGCTATACGCTTGGTTATCAGACTGTCGGAGGATTTACGAAATATTCTTCCAATGTCGGCGGGGTTTTCGCCTGTGCATATAAATGCTCTGTTGAGGGATGTAGCAACAGCGGAAGTGTTTCATCCCGGATTACCAGAATCGAGCTTTCTCCGGCTGCAGGATTCAATACGACTGCCCGCCAGAGTGTCGGCGGAATTATTTCTTCGGCATGGGGAATCGTGTCCTGCTGTACCAATTACGGCAAAATAGATGTGGACTGGAGAACTACTTCTCATGATGCTCCTTTGGCGAAGAATTTTGTGACAATGGTAGGCGGAATAGTCGGAGGGGACTATCATTCCGACCAGTTGAGCACATATGTGAAGGACTGCACAAATGAGGGTGACATCGAGATTGTCTGTGATGCAGCCGGTTCAAATAATGCATTTGGAGGCATCTCCGGCTGGCCGACGAAGGAGAATGCTTCGGGAAAGAGTGTGACAAACTGCGTGAATAAAGGCAATATTACAGTGGACGGCTTCAGCAAGTCCAGGATAGGAGGAATTACGGGAGGCGCCGCATCGCAGATTGGAAATACCAATTATGGAAAGGTTTATCTGAAGCATGGTGCCTCGAATTGCGCCATAGGCGGAGTTGCCGGATTCATGAACTTCCTGAACATTTCTGATTGTTCGAACTATGGTGATGTCGTGACGGATGTCGTGCTTAATGGTTCCCAGTCATCGGCCGCAGGAGCTGCAGGCGCTTTGGTTGGAGCTGTAGGAAATACCGACATGACTTACAGCAATTGCAGGATTGACTGCAGCCTGTCCGCTCCGGGAGGAAGTACATATTCCATGCTTGTAGGTGCCATTGGACATGCCAAGAGCGGCGGAAAGCCTTTTGCCGTCGGGACGGTTGACGCTCCTGTTCTTGTGAAAGGCAGGTGCTGCAGTACCGAGCTTACGGAGGATAATTATTCAGGTTTCCTTACTGCGTCCAATTATTCCAATCTGAATGCCCAGGTTACCTTCAATGTAGGGTATCTTAAATAGTAAGGTTTGATTCCCAAAGAACGGACCCCGGAAGCTGGACTCTCACTTCCGGGGTCCAATGCTGCTCTCGAAAAAGTAGACACGGGAAGGTAGAAAAAGATTGAATGTTGTACCTTTGTTGCAATCACGGAAGTTGCTCGTGGAGGGAGGGGCAGAGCCCCGACCGGAACGAGCAACTTCCGGCGGCCCGAAGACGACACCAGTCGGGTTCTACCGGAAAGGAGAAACTTTTATGGCAAAACATCTCAACCCTCTTGAATGCGGATTTCAGCGATGACCACCCAGGCATTTCGGCGATAACCACCCACTTGA
>JBJEBJ010000036.1:0-13451 GCA_051869955.1 Candidatus Cryptobacteroides sp. | reverse complement strand
TCCTCACGAGATTAATTCATGCGTCAACAATGGTAGAATAACATATTCGAATTCTCTTTCGGCAAAGATTGATTACCAGATATTTACGGCTGGAATACTCGGTTTCTCGAAGAATTCTGCAGGTGTGGCAGTAAATGGTTGCACCAACAACGGAGCAGTGAATTCCAATCTTCCGGCAGTCAACTCCGTGGCAGGAATAGCAGGATATCTCAACAAGACGTCTTCCGTTATAGGATGTACCAACAATGCTGCAATCACACTTGATCCGCCGACATCCATTCAGTTAGGCTGGCAGGGCGGCGTTTCCGGAATATCAGCTTATCTGAGCGGCGCATGTACGATTAAGGACAACTTAAATAAAGGCGATATAGTTATGAATATCAATTCCAGCTCGCCTTCGCATAGTGCAGGAGGAATTGTCGCTCTTGTAGATTCGGACGGTACTGTTCTTTCAAACAATGAAAACAGGGGCAATGTCAGCTTTACCACCACGAACAAGCAGGCTGCCGTCGGTGGAATCCTGGGCATTACGAAAAGTACCACTACTCTTGAACACAATGCCAATTACGGCGATGTCGCTTTCATAAAGCCGGGTGAGACAGGGGATAGTTTTGCCGCCGGATTGATAGGAAAGATTGATTGCGGTTCTGCTGCAAAGACCATAAAGATGACCTCAGACAAGAGTCTTGGTGCCATCACATCACCGTTCAGGGCTGCTGTCCTCTTCTCGGTGATTGCATGGAATGCCACTCCGGCCGTGACTCTCTCCATGTCAGACTGCGGTGTCGGTGGCTCAGTGAATGGCTCTGCCGTTACAGCTGACAATTATGGCAATTATTTATGGAGCTGGATTCCTTCTTCCGGCTGCACGATTACTGGAGCCGGGACATGCAAGTATGTTAGTGAGTAATAACGTATTCAAAAGATTTTATAAACGACTGTCAGATTCTTCCTCGGCACACCTGTGCCCTGGAAGAATCTCTTGTCTGTAAATCATTTTTTATGAAAAGATTAAGCTCAATATTGTCCTTGGTAATACTCTGTTCAATTTCCATGGCGCAGAATTATGTTGATCTGGATGAATTGATGGGCAGAATGACTCTTGAAGAGAAGATAGGACAGATGAACCAACTTGTCGGACCCAAACTGACAGGTGCCGTATCCAATTCAGGGGTAATTGAGAAGATCCGGGCAGGACATGTGGGAAGCATACTCAATGTCAGGGGTGCAGCGGTTCGTGAACTGCAGCGCATCGCAGTTGAACAGACACGGCTCGGAATTCCTCTTGTCTTCGGGCTGGATGTAATCCACGGATATGAGACATGTTTTCCGATACCTTTGGCAATGGCTTCGTCCTGGAATCCTGAACTGATTGAAGAGTCCTGCCGGATTGCCGGGACAGAGGCCAGCAGGGAAGGTATTGGCTGGACATTTACTCCGATGTGCGATATCTGTCGCGACCCGAGGTGGGGGAGAATAGCAGAAGGAGCAGGAGAGGATCCTTATCTTGGAGCCGAAATAGCAGCCGCCCAGGTCCGTGGATTTCAGGGAAATCTTGACAATCCTTCTGACATAGCAGCCTGTGTGAAGCATTTTGCTCTGTATGGCGCTCCGCAAGCCGGAAGGGATTATTATACTGTCGATATGAGCCGTCAACAGATGTTCAATGAATATTTGAAGCCGTATCAGTCGGCAATTGATGCCGGTGCTCTTACGTTGATGTCTTCTTTCAATGAATTTGAATCTGTTCCGATGACAGCGCATTCATATATGCTTGACACACTTTTGCGCACAAGAATGAATTTCAATGGAATGACAGTAACGGACTATGCCGCTGTCAATGAAATCCTGCTTCACGGAGTCGCCGAAGATTTGTCGGATGCTGCAATTCTTGCAGTAAAGGCCGGGATAGACATGGATATGGTCAGTGAAGGATATTCATCCAGCCTGGCGGATGCGGTAAGAAAGGGAATTATTGATGAAGCACTTGTGAATCGTTCCTGTCGCAGAGTCCTTGAACTGAAACAGAAACTGGGCCTGTTCGAGGATCCATACAAGTTCTGCCGGGAGTCGGAAGCCTGCGAGAACGGGAATGCTTCCAATATGGCCATGGCAAGGGAAGTGGCTTCCCGTAGTATTGTTCTGCTTCGTAACGAATCTTCTGCCTTGCCTCTGTCTTCAGACAAGAAGATTGCATTGATAGGGCCTCTGGCTGACAGGAACATGGAAATGCTTGGGTGTTGGAGTTTGAAGCCGAAGTTTCATGTCCCGGTGAGCCTTTTGGATGGAATGAGAGAGCGTTTCGGAGAAGAAAATGTCAAATTTGCGCGGGGCTGTCATATCCTCGATGATAAGGACCTTGAAAATAAGGTGTCGTATGGGCCGGAAACAGAAAGGGGCTGGGATGAAAGCAATGATATGCTGAGGAAGCAAGCTTTGTCTGTTGCGCGGAAATCGGATGTGATCGTAGCTGCCATGGGGGAAACTGCGAATATGAGCGGCGAAGGTGCATCCAGAAGCGATATTACTTTGCCGGAACCTCAAAGACAGCTATTGAAGGAGCTTGTATCCCTTGGCAAACCTGTGATTCTTGTAGTCATGGCAGGACGACCGTTGGTTCTGGACTGGGAGAATGAGAATGTCGATGCGATTGTTTATGCCTGGCATCTTGGTTCTGAGGCCGGAAATGCCATATCTGACGTGCTAAGTGGTGACGTGAATCCGTCAGGACGCCTGACAGTAACTTTCCCTCGTTCAGTGGGACAGATACCGGTTTTCTATAATCACAAGAATACCGGTCGCCCTCATGGATGCCATGTCCCATATAAAAAATATACGAGCTGTTATCTGGATGTGGACAATTCTCCTCTATTCCCATTCGGCTATGGACTGGGCTACGGTAACGTTGAGTATTCCAATCTGAGGCTTTCTTCTGACACGGTGAAACGTTCTGATACAATATATGTAAAAGTGGATCTGGCGAATCCTTCTGGATGGAATCAGAGGGAGACAGTTCAACTATATGTTCACGATAAAGTTGCGAGCATTACACGGCAGGTGAAGGAGCTGAAAGGATTCACGCAAGTTGAAATAGGGGCAGGAGATTCAATCACGGTCACAATCCCGTTGGATGTCTCTGATTTGGGATTCTATGGGAGTGACCTTGAATATAGAGTTGAACCAGGCGAATTTGATATTATGGTAGGCCCGTCATCTGACGATGATCAATTGCTTTTAACGAAATTGACCCTCATTTGACCTCCTGGGAACTTTGTTCCTCGAAGGCCTTGACTATCCTGGAGACGAGAGGGTGGCGGACGATGTCCTCGTTGGAGAAGCAGATTGTGGAGACGCCTTTGATGTCCTTGAGAAGGCTGATGCCTTTCAGCAGGCCTGAGTCTTCCTTGTGAGGAAGGTCCACCTGGCTGGCATCTCCGGTTACTATGAATTTCGCGTTCGGTCCCATCCTAGTCAGGAACATTTTCAGCTGGCCGAGATTCGTGTTCTGCGCCTCGTCGAGGATGACGCACGCCCTGTCAAGGGTCCTGCCTCGCATATAGGCGAGAGGGGCTATCTGGATGGTCCCGTCCGAGATGAAATCCTGGAGCTTCTTCGACGGGATCATGTCCCCGAGAGCATCGTACAGAGGCTGGAGATACGGGTCCAGCTTATCCTTCATGTCGCCGGGCAGGAAACCGAGCCTCTCGCCGGCCTCCACTGCAGGGCGGGTGAGGATTATCCTCTTGATTTCCCTGTTCTTCAACGCTCTGACAGCCAATGCAATGGCAACGTATGTCTTGCCGGTTCCGGCAGGGCCTACGGCGAATATGAGGTCGCTGTTGAAATATGCCTTCACCAGTTCCTGCTGGGTCCGGTTCCTCGCGCGCACAGGCTTTCCGTCCGTGGAATGCAGGATCACGGCGTCTCCGTTCAGGGTGAAGCTTTCTGCGGAACTTTCCCCGTCGAAAATCTCCACCACATCGAACTTGGTGAGATTCATCTTGTGCTTCCTCCTCTCGATAAGTTCGGCAAGTTTCACCGAGAACTGCTCCACCTGGGATTCATCCCCGTCCAGTTTTATCTGATTGCCCCGGGCGACCACCTTAAGCCCCGGGAAGAAGGAGCAGAACTCCTCCATTATCTTGTTCCCGGCTCCGTAGATCTCGATCGGGTCGATTGCTTCCAATGTAATGACTTTCTTCATCTTGCGATTTTGTTTTCTATATTGTCCCGCACTCCGGTCACTTCCCGGACGCGCCTGTATGTCTCCATCATCTTGTCATGGTCATAAGGAGATTTCCACTCGGCCCTCCGCCCGATCTGGTCTTCCACGGCTATGGTCGCATAATTTTCCCTGAACCTGCCCGGCAGCGAGCACCATAGGTATGTTACCTCCGGATCAAGCAGCCCGGTGTCTCCTGACTCCGTCCTCACGAATCTCAGTTTAACGGCGAGCTCGAGCTGGGTATTGGCGGCACTCATGTTCGATACGGCATTGCCGATGGAATAGAACACGGGTTTCCCGTCTATCCGTGCGGAATCCTGGACGACATGAGGATGCGAGCCTATCACGGCATCAATTCCTTGAGCCACAAGCCATTTGGCCATGTCTTCCTGGGATTTTCCGTGTTTTAGCCCGTATTCCGCGCCCCAATGAGGAAATGCCACGATGAAATCCGCACCGGCCAGTTCCGCCTTCCTGATTGCCTGCAGGATATCCTCCCTCTCCATCCGGTTAACCTTCGGCCATGAGGCGGCATTTCCCGGAACGTTGGTGCCGTATGTGAAATTCAATATTGCCACGCTGATGCCTTTCCTGCATACGAACAGCGGGTAGCGTTTCTCCCGGTCTTCCGGTCCTGAAGCTGACCCGGTGTATCTAACTTTCCCTTCCTCCTCCATTTCCCTGTAAACTGACAGAGTTCTTTCCAACCCCGTCGCTCCCTTGTCGAGAATATGGTTGTTCGCGGTCAGGAACACGTTGATTCCCTGTCCTGCAGCATATTCGGCGTAGCTGTCAGGTGCGGAAAATGCCGGATAACCGCTGTAGGGCTCTCCTCCGAGGGTGAATTCCATATTGCCCACGGCTATGTCCGCTTCCCTGAGTCTTCCGGAAATCCCTTCGAGGAAAGGCCCGAAAGGATATTCCATCTGCCTGGAATGCAGCATTATGTCTCCGATTGCAATCAATGTCACCGTATCGGCCTTTCCGTACAGGGGCCTTGCAGGAGCCAGCCTTTCTGTCCAGACATCCCCGGATTCCTGCGCACACGTCCCCTGGGGCAGCGCAAGCAGAAATAATGCTGCCGCTATGGCAAGTCTCGCTCCGTGGGATGCTGGGCAACTCATTGATGGAGAGTTTTGTTGATGACAGTGACGGTAGTGTCGCTGAGCCTTATCTTGAGCCAGCCCTGCAGTTTCTCCATGTCCTCGTCTCCCACCGGAGCGGCGGAAGCAGCTACCACCACATAGCCCGGAACTGCCTCGAGACTGTCAGCCTTCACCTCGGCTCCCTTGGCGATGAAGATGTCGCGTATATCCGGGTACTGGCTTCGTATCTCTCTGGAAATCTGCATGTAAGGAATCTCATCCTTCTTGTTCAGGGCGAGTTCCTTCTCGAGCTCGCGGATTCTTGCCTCACGCTTGGATATCTCATTGTCCGTGCGCTCGTAAATACCCTTCATCAGCCTCTCTGACGTATCGTCATTGTTGTCTGACAATGCTCTCTCCGACAGTTTTAGCTGATTCTCCCCGATTCCGTGTCTTTCGGCGGATTCCATCAGGCGGTTCCTGGAACTTGCAGTGAGAGGTTCTCCTGCTATGAACACTTCCACGCTGCCGCCTTTCCTCAGATTTATCTTGTAGTCATAAATATAGCCTTTCTCGAGATTCTTGTTCTCGGCGATGAAATCTTCCACTTCCATCTTGAACCTGTTCTCCCTGATCATGCCGATGGCCGACCAGATGCTCGGCACAATGACGAGGATGATGATGGCTGTCATCAACGTCCGGATTCTTTTCTCCTTGGCCACGTCCTTGAAATGCTTCGGCGTGAACCTCAGGTATTTGACCATTATGTAGGTGGCGAGGATGATGAAAATGCAGTTGATGCAGAACAGGTACAGGGCTCCGAGGAAATATGTCAGGCTGGCCGATGCAATTCCGTATCCTGCCGTGCAGAGAGGCGGCATGAGGGCGGTCGCGATGGCAACTCCGGAAATCACGGTTCCCTTCTCCTTGCGGCTGAGTTCGAAGATTCCTGCCAGACCGCCGAAGAGGGCAATCATCACGTCGTAGATGGTAGGATTGGTCCTGGCGAGCAATTCTGTAGGATTGGCCAGTTTCAGAGGTGTCAGCAGGAAATACAATGTCGCTGCCACGACGCTTATGGTCACCATTATCAGCAGGTTCTTGAACGCTGTCTTGATGAGTTCGGGGTCAGCCGTGCCGAGCCCCAGGCCTATGCCGAAGATAGGTCCCATAAGCGGGGAAACGAGCATGGCGCCGATTATCACCGCGGTGGAGTTTACATTGAGGCCCACGGAAGCGAGGACAATGGCGCAGACGAGAATCCATACGTTCGGACCCTTGAAGAAGATGCTGCTCCTGATGTTTTCCGCAGCCTTCTCCGTGTCGATATGTTCGCGTATGTCCGCGATATCCCTGATAATATACCTGAAATTGCTGATTATACTCATCTTCTCTTTGGTCTGATTTTAGCATTAATATTCAAAACGTTGTCGATTTATTCAAATCATAATCGATTTCAAGTTACAAAAGTAATATTTATTTGTAAATTTGTAGGCAATTTTGTTCCGCAAATACGGAACAGCCTATTTTTGAGGTCCGTGTGCGCAGACGGACATTTCGGAACTATATGAGAAAGATAACCTTGATATTGGCTCTGGCCGCCTTGATTCTCTGCCAGGGTTGCGATGCTTTCCGGTTTCTGGCCGGAAGGCCGACTTCCGCTGACCTGGAGGCAAAAAGAGCCGTCATCGAGGCTGCCAGGGCCGAACGTGAGAAAGCCGTGCAGGACTCCATTGCCCTTGTACGCAAGCAGGAAGCCGACTCTCTCGCCGCAGTGGATTCCCTGAACCGCATGAAGAATTCAGTCATGTCCTACTCGTCATTGGGAGGTGACAGCGGAAGCCGGCCGGAGCATGTCTATTATATCATCATCGGGGCGTTCATGGATCGGGCCAATGCCGAATACATGCTCAAGACCGCAGTCTCTGCAGGATACCAGGCCGAACTTATCAACTTCAGGAACGGTTACGTGGCCGTGGCCCTGTGCCCTTCGGACAGCATCGTGACCGCCTTTGACAATCTTAAAAAATTGAAGAACGAGAAATTCTGCCCGGCGGATGCCTGGATTCTCGTCAATAAGTAATCCGAGTATGAATCATAGAACTGTTTTCAGCATTTTCACGATAATAGCCGCATTGTCCCTTATCGCTCCCGACGCCGGAGCGCAATATCGGACAGGCTATTCCGAATTGGAGGACAGCGATGTGGTGAGCTCGCTCAAATCCCATATTTCTTACCTGTCTTCCGTATCCCTTGAGGGAAGAGGCGCAGGCACTGAGGGGGAGGAAGCTGCCGCTGCCTATGTGCGTGATGTAATGGAAGGTTACGGGGTGGACATCCTAAGCGGGCCGGACGGTGACGTATTCGGCATCTCCCAGCCGGACGGCGACACCCTCACTTCGAGGAATGTCGTGGGATTCGTGCAGGGATATGACAGGAATATGTTCAACAGATATATTGTCGTGGGAGCACGTCTCGACAATCTCGGCAAGGTTCCTGTGACCGTGGACGGGGTTCCGGGGGAGCAGATTTATCCGGGAGCCAACGGCAATGCCTCAGGACTCGCCATGATGATGGAACTCGCAAGAATCGTGAGTGCCAATTCAATGCTATTCCGCAGGTCGGTGATATTCGTGGCGTTCGGGGCATCTACAAGGACAGCGTCAGGGTCCTGGTATTTCCTGAACAGGTCCTTCGGCGATTCGGGAAGCATTGACGCAATGATTGACCTCGATGCCCTGGGTACGGGCAATTCCGGCTTCTATGCGTTCACATCTTCCAACCCGGACATGAACATGATCATTTCCCAGGTCTCTTCCGAGCTGCAGCCGGTTGTCCCTGAACTGATAACTGAGGAACCGTTCCCGTCAGACCACAGATCCTTCTATTCCAAGGAGATACCGTCTGTCCTTTTCACGACGGGGCGTTACCCTGAATACAATACCGTGCGGGATACCGGCGGAATCATAGAGTACGGGCCTATGGAGAGGGAGTTGGAATATATCTACAGTTTCACGAGATACATATCCAATGTGGACAATGCACCTCTGTTCCGGCAGGACAAGGCGGATGCGCGTCCGGATGACAAACTGTATGCTTATGACCAATGCGACAGGAAGCCTGTCTTCATGGGCAATCAGGATATACGCCTCTTCCTCGTGAAGTGGGTGTACCAGTACCTGAAATATCCTAAGCAGGCGGTGGAAAACGGGGTGCAGGGACGTGTGACAGTGGGATTTACGGTATCCAAGACCGGCAAGGTGAAGGACGTTTACGTCATCAGGAGCGCGGACCTGCTGCTTGACGACGAGGCTGTACGTATCGTTGCGGCATCTCCTGACTGGAAGCCGGGACGCGTGAACGGGGTCAACGTGGACGTGGCAATGTCAGTGGCGATTGACTTCAAATTGGAGAAAAAAGGCAAATTCGGAATTAAGAAATAACTATGGACTACGATTTCAGAAGTATTGAGCAGAAATGGCAGGCGTATTGGGCTGCCAACAAGACGTTTAAAGCGGAGGAGAATTCCTCGAAACCGAAATTCTATGTGCTGGACATGTTTCCTTATCCGTCAGGGGCGGGACTCCATGTCGGCCATCCGTTGGGATATATTGCAAGTGACATCTATGCCAGATACAAGAGGCTGAAAGGCTTCAATGTGCTTCACCCTATGGGCTATGACGCATTCGGCCTGCCTGCGGAGCAATATGCCATCCAGACCGGACAGCATCCGGAGGTGACTACCACGGAGAACATCGCCAGATACCGCCGCCAGCTCGACCGTATCGGATTCTCATACGACTGGGACCGCGAGGTACGCACATGTGATCCGGAATTCTACAAATGGACCCAGTGGGCGTTCATCAAGATGTTCAGGAGCTATTACGACAACGGTCTCGACAAGGCAAGACCTATCGCTGAGCTTGAGGCCCGCTTCGCCGAGAACGGTACTGCGGGAGTCAATGCTGCCTGCACCAAGGAACTGTCCTTCACTGCCGCGGAATGGAATGCCTATGACGAGAAACAGAAGGCCGATGTCCTGATGAATTACCGTATAGCTTATCAGGGCGAGACCTCCGTCAACTGGTGTGCCGGTCTGGGCACCGTGCTCGCCAATGACGAGGTGAAGGACGGCCTGTCCGTGCGCGGCGGCTATCCTGTGGAGCAGAAGAAAATGATGCAGTGGCAGCTCAGGGTGTCAGCCTATGCGGGAAGACTTCTCGACAGTCTCGACAATCTCGACTGGACCGATTCCCTGAAGGAAATGCAGCGCAATTGGATAGGACGTTCCTATGGTACAGAGGTGGTATTCAAGACCTTCAACGGGGACAAGGAGAAGGACGTGACCATCTTTACCACCCGCGTTGACACTATTTTCGGAGTGACATTCATGGTGCTTGCCCCGGAGAGCGAGCTCGTGTCCGAACTGACATCCGAAGGCCAGAAGGAAGCCGTGGAGGAATACCTCGCTTATGTAAGGAAAAAGACTGAGCGTGAGCGTATTGCCGAGACCAAGACCGTGACCGGCGTATTCTCCGGTTCCTATGCGGAGAACCCTCTTACCGGCGAGAAAGTGCCGGTATGGATTTCTGAATACGTGCTTTCCGGATACGGCACTGGAGCCATAATGGCTGTTCCGGCACATGATAGCAGGGACTATGCTTTTGCGAAGAAATTCAATCTGCCGATAATCCCTCTCATCGAAGGCTGCGATGTCAGCGAACAGAGTTTTGATGCCAAGGAAGGCATAATGTGCAATTCCGGTTTCCTGAACGGCATGACTGTCAAGGAGGCAATTCCTGCAGCCATGGATTATGTAGAGGCCAAAGGCCTGGGACACAGGAAGGTGAACTACAGGCTGCGCGATGCGATATTCTCACGCCAGAGATATTGGGGAGAGCCTTTCCCTATTTATTACAAGGACGGAATTGCCACTCCGCTGCCTTATGAGGAACTGCCGCTCACTCTGCCGGAGATTGACCAGTTCAAGCCTACGGAGAGCGGTGAACCGCCTCTTGCACGCGCCAAGGACTGGACATACAATGGTTATCCTCTCGAGACCAGCACAATGCCTGGATTCGCGGGATCCAGCGCATATTACCTCAGGTACATGGACCCGCACAACGGGGAGGATCTCGTTGGCGCAGGGGCAGACAAGTACTGGCGTGACGTGGACCTCTATATCGGAGGTACGGAGCATGCCACCGGCCATCTCATCTACTCAAGGTTCTGGGACAAGTTCCTCTATGACCTGGGATATGTATGCGAGGACGAGCCGTTCCGCAAGCTGGTCAACCAGGGAATGATCCAGGGAAGGTCGAATTTCGTATACCGTATCGTGGGTACGAACAAGTTCGTGTCTCTCGGTCTCAAGGACAATTACGAGACCACGGAAATCCATGTGGACATCAACATTGTCAGGAATGACAGGCTCGATCTCGAGGCATTCCGCCGCTGGCGTCCTGAATTCGCCGATGCGGAATTCATTCTCGAGGACGGGGAATATGTCTGCGGCAATGCCGTGGAGAAGATGAGCAAGTCAATGTTCAACGTCGTCAATCCGGACGATATCTGCGACAGCTACGGAGCTGATACACTGAGACTTTACGAGATGTTCCTCGGCCCTATCGAGCAGTCCAAGCCATGGGATACGAAGGGAATCGACGGAGTGAACCGCTTCCTCAGGAAATTCTGGAGGCTGTACTATGACGGGGACCGTTTCATCGTGAATGACGAGAAGGCGTCTCCGGAAGAACTCAAGGCACTTCACAAACTGATAGGCAAGGAACAGGCCGACATAGAGACCTTTTCCTACAATACCTGCATCAGCGCATTCATGATTGCCGTCAACGAACTTTCCGAGAGGAAATGTTCGAAGAGGGAGATTCTGGAACCGCTTGCGATTCTGCTTTCTCCGTTCGCCCCTCATGTGGCGGAAGAACTCTGGGAGGCACTCGGACACAGCGGAAGCATCGCCTATGCTGCATTCCCTGAATACGTCGAGGCATATACGGTGGAGAACAACTGCACCTATGCCGTCTCATTCAACGGCAAGACCAGATTCACCGTCGACCTTCCGAAATCCATGGGACGCGAGGAGGTAGAGGCCAGTGTAAGGGCAATGCCTTCAACTGCCAAATATCTCGGTGACAAGACCATAGTGAAGGTCATCGTGGTTCCTGGCAAGATTGTCAATATCGTACTCAAATAGTTTATGTCAGCGTCACGTAACAAATACCTTTCCGTACTTTGGGACTATGTAGTAGTCACCATAGGCACGTTCTTCTACTGTATTGCATGGGACTGCTTCATGATTCCCAACAATATTGCGAGCGGAGGACTTACAGGAGCATGTACTATCATCCAGTTTGCAACCGGCGGACTGATACCTCTGTCCTATTCCTTCTTCGTGCTCAATGTGCTCCTGCTCATAACCGGGGCGGTTGTGCTCGGCAAGGGCTTTGGAATCAAGACGGTATATGCAGTCCTGTTGTCAACCGTCCTCTTCCGCATATTGCCTACGTTTGATTTCATCCAGGCCGTACCGGGCAATTTCCTGTACGTGGACAACCGGCTGCTCATCCCGATCATGGGAGGAATCATCGAGGCGGTCGGCCTGGGCCTGATCCTGCAACGCGGCGGAAGTACCGGAGGAACGGATGTTATCGTGATGATAATCAATAAGTTCTGGCCAGTATCCCCAGGCAAGGTATATCTATACTCCGACCTGGTCATTATCGCCTCGATACTTCTTATTCCGGACAAGACTTTCGAGGATATGATTTACGGCTACGTTGCCATGGTCACTTTCTCGTTCATGGTGGATTTTGTTCTGCTCGGAGGCAAGTCCACACTCCAGGTGATGGTGTTCTCTGAGAAATACGAGCAGATTGCGGACTACATCATCTACAAGATGGACAGGGGAGTGACTGCCCTCAAAGCCGTGGGCTGGTACACCAGGAAGGACAGGAACGTTCTCCTCATCCTGGTCCGCAAGTCCCAGCTCCATGACCTGTGCAAGGCCATCAAGGAACTGGACGAGAAGGCTTTCGTAAGCGTTTCGCCTGCCAGCAGCGTTTACGGGGAGGGCTTCGATGAACTCAAGGCGGGCATAAGTCGCCGGAAAAAGAAGGATAATAAACCTGAATAAAATATGTCACTGCAGAAAAAATCTATCTGGACTCTTCTCAAAGAGTATTTCCTGCTTACGCTCGGCATACTCATATATGTCGGGGCATGGGCTATCTTCCTGATACCTAACAATCTCATCGGAGGTGGAGTGACCGGTATCAGTTCCATCGTCCAGTATGCGGTCGGAATCAAGATGGGATATTCCTATTTTGTAATAAACGCAGTACTGCTCGTGACATCGTTCATAATCCTCGGAAACGGTTTCGGAGGCAAGACCATATATGCGATTATCCTCGCCTCGGTGGGAATGAACGTCCTTCAGGTCATAATTCCGGCCGAGATAATCGAGACTCTTGCCATCCAGAACGGCAAACTCATGTCCACCATAATGGGCGGCATAATGGCAGGTGCCGGTATCGGAATGTCAATCTCCCAGGGAGGCAGCACGGGAGGCACTGACATCATCGCCCTCATCGTGAACAAATACAGGAATATTTCACCGGGAAGGATGATTCTTTCCATGGACGTGGTGATCATACTGTCCTCCATCGCCGTGCCTTCATATACTCCGTCCGGAGAGCTTGTGCCTCTCGCCGAGAAGGTGACCACCATCGTATACGGTCTCCTGCTCGTGACCATCAACGGATATGTCGTTGACTTGTACTTGTCAGGAGCCAAGCAGTCCGTCCAGTTGTTCATCCTCTCCAAGAAATACGAGCAGATTGCCGATGCCATCACCAATGACATCCATCGTGGCGTGACTGTGTTCCCTGCACAGGGATGGTACACTAAACAGGAGAGTCACGTGCTCATGGTCATTGCAAGAAAGACTGATTTGAACTTCCTGCTGAAGTACGTGAAGACCATAGACAATGATGCATTCCTTTCAGTATCCTCAGTGACAGGGGTTTATGGCAACGGTTTCGATGCCATCAAGACAGGCAGGAAAAAGGCCCTGCTGCTCTCGAAAAAGTAGACACGGGAAGGTAGAAAAAGATTGAATGTTGTAC
>JBJEBJ010000035.1:0-13762 GCA_051869955.1 Candidatus Cryptobacteroides sp. | reverse complement strand
TGTTAAACGCCTATTTATAGGCACATTATAACGAATTTATTTACGTATGAAAATCAATAAGATATTGGGAATGGCCGCGTGCATTTCCCTCGTGGCTGTGATGTCAACCTCCTGTGTGGTGAGGCTGAACAAGAAAAGTATAATGGTGCAGGTGGGTGACAAGGAGAAGGCAAAACCGAGCGGGGTTATTGCTGAAAAGGATACTGTGGTGTCCGCCTTCACGGCTCTCCAGGTGTCAGGTCCTATAGATGTCAGGTTCGTGGAATCTGATTCCGCTCCGTCAGTCAGGATAAAGGGTTCGGACAATATCATTCCTTATGTGAAGGTGGAGTATAATGCGGTTTCATCGACACTCCGTATCTCCCTGAAGGATGCGGTGGCAGTCGTTGATGATATTGACGTGACTGTAAGCGCGCCTGCATTCACCACGCTCGAGATGTCCGGTTCAAGTTCTTTTGAAGGAGATGTGATCGGTGTGGCCGGGGAGCATTCGGATATCGCGATTGCCGGTTTTGCCGATTTGGATGTGAAGGTCATTACGGCCGGTTCGCTGAAGATGGCGTCCGCAGGTTCTGCCGACATAGAGATAGGTAGTATTGCAGTCAAGGACCAGATTTTCATCGCATTGGCGGGGAGCGGAGATATAGAGGCGGACAGTGTCAAAGGCAGCAGGTTTGAGGTAAGCATTGCCGGCAGCGGGGATGTGGCTCTGGAAGGCATTGATGTAAATAACATGAAAGCGTCGATTGCCGGCAGCGGGACAATGTTGCTTTCAGGAAAAGTGGTGGAGGATGTGTTCTATTCCATTTCCGGTTCGGGTGACATAAATGCGGAGAACCTTTCGTGTCCGTCAGTTTCGACGAAGACAAAAGGTTCTGGTGTAATTCGTTATCGTGGCCCGGAAGGCAGGGTCGTAAAGGTGGACTGAACTGCTTGGCCTGGTCAGAAACACTTTTTCATTATTGATGTGATGTTGCGGGGTTTTCCCATCGTGTAGAAGTGCACGGCGGGAACCCCGTTCTTTATGAGGTCGTTGCATTGTCTTGCGCACCATTCCGTTCCGATTTCATATACGGCTTCCTTGTCGTCTCCGGCGTGGGCGATTTCTTCGGTGAGTTCCTTCGGGATGTCAAGTGAGAATGACTGCGGGAGGAGTTCCACCTGGCGGGCGGAGGAGAGGGGTTTGAGGCCCGGTATTATCGGTACGGTGATGCCGGCAGCGCGGCAGAGTTCAACGAATCTGTAATAGACTGCGTTGTCGAAGAACATCTGGGTGATGATGTAGTCGGCTCCGGCATCGACTTTTCTCTTGAGGTTTTCGATGTCGGTCTCGATGTTGGCGGCCTCGAAGTGTTTTTCGGGATAGCCTCCGACGCCGATGCAGAAGTTGTCGCTGTCGAATGAGCGGATGGCGCTGACGAGCTGGTCTGCGTGGGAGTATCCGTCCGGGTGGGGTGTGAAGCGTTTCTCTCCAGTTACGGAGTCGCCGCGGAGGGCCATGACGTTTTCAATTCCGAGGAATCTGTAGTCGTGGAGGTCGCTTTCGATTTCTTCGGCTGACGCGCCTCCGCAGATGACATGGGGGACTACGTCAATGTCGAATTCGGACATGATGGCGGAGCATACGGCGACTTCGCTGACGCGGTTTCTGACGAGGTGACGGGAGAATGTGCCGTCTGGTTCCTGGCGGAATGTGTATTCGTCGCGGTGGCAGGTGACGTTGATGTATTTGGGGCTGAACTCCATGAATTTGCGGACGGAGTCATTGAGTTCGTCTTTGCTCATGCCTTTGAGGGGCGGCACTATTTCTATCGAAGGGAAAGGTTTCTTGCTTTCCTTCAGGATTTCGCTGATTTTCATATTTACTTTCTATAACGTCTATAATATATTCTAATTCAATATTTTATTCCTTTTTACATAGCCTTGTTCCGTTCCGGCAATGGTATTACATTTCGGAGGACTTGCCGCCCTCCCTCCTCAATCCCCCCGACCCCCTTTTCAAGGGGGCGATCGGCGCTCCGTGCACGCCATCAGCACAAATCCAGCGCTTCGTTGTTCTCCGCGCGGCGTCTGATGACGCCAGTGTTGCCCAACGCACTAGCATAATGCAGGTCCGGAGAAATGCAATACCATTGCCGGTGCCGTATATGACTCTGTTCGCGGCAATCAGCCGAGCAGGTGGCCGAGGAAAATACGGGCCTGGGATGGGCTGAGACCGCGGCGTGACGAATAATCGTCATACTGCTTCTTCGAGATACGATGTATCTCAGGATAACAAGCCTCCCGATGCGCGAAAATGAATCCGCAAATCGAGGCGTCCGGCATCATTGCAAAACTCTCAGTGAACGAAATGCCGAGGCGGCCGCTCTCCGGCAACATCTCCATTATATCTTTCTTCAATGTATGGTCCGGGCAGCACGCATAACCGGCAGCAGGCTTCACGATCCGCACACCGCTTCCCGCAGTCATCCCCTCCAGCTGCGCATCGAGCCACGACGAAGCAGCCTCCGCCAACGTCACCCTCACAGCCCTGTCCATCATTCCTTCATAATCACTCCCATGATCACATCCGCAAGTACATCCTGCCGGATGAGTTGAGGTGACACTGATCGCAAACACCCCGAAAGGACCAGTACGTTCAGACGGCACGAAATCGCTGATGGAAAGGCACATCTCGCGCCCGTCCTGAAGCTTCTGTGGAGATTCCTGCCGCATTGTCGGTATAAATCTGCTGCAACCTTCTCCCGTAACCTCGATTCCACCTTCCACAGACCGTCCCTGCAGAATCCTTTCGCATATCCCGATTCTTATCGCTCCCGTTTTCCTGTATCTGTCAAGCACGGCCATTCCTTCTTCGGTCATCTTTACCGCCTGGGGGTCGTCAGGGCTGATGCTTCCATATTTTATCCCCCACACAGCGAGGAACATACGCCAGTCGAAATAATCCATCACTTCATCTATGGACAACTCCCTGTAAGGAATATCCTTCATGCCATGTGGCACTCTGTCAAGGAAAGTGTCCGAGGCGAAAACTGGGGAGCCGGACTTCGGGCAATTCCCGGCAGGTTCCTCCTGATTGCCGTTCCTGCGACTCTCGTATAGCTCCCTGATACGGCTCTGTCCTGCATGCTCCTCTTCCTCGAATTTCTTCCGGTCCATCATGCAGCGTTTCGCCATCACTGCGCCTGAAGATGCGTCACGTGAATAGAACACGTGCTCGTATAAAGGAGCAAGTTTCACCGCAGTATGCAGGGCGGATGTCGTCGCGCCTCCTATGAAAAGCGGTATATCCATATTCCTCCTGGTCATCTCACGGCAAAGTTCCTCCATCTGGAACAGGGATGGCGTGATCAGTCCGCTCGCCCCGATGATTACCGCATTGTTCTTCACAGCTTCATCCAGAATCCTCTCCTTCTCCACCATCACTCCCAGGTCTATCACATTGAACCCGTTGCAGCTCAATACAATACCCGTAATATTCTTTCCGATGTCATGCACGTCACCCTTCACCGTCGCATTCACTATGACAGGCCTTCCGGAATCCTGTTCACCGGAACTCTTCATATATGGTTCGAGCACCGCCACGGCCTCCTTCATTATCTTAGCGGACTTTACCACCTGAGGGAGGAACATCTTGCCTGAACCGAACAATTCGCCGACTTTCTCCATTCCGGCCATCAGGGGGCCTTCGATTACATTGACTGCGGAGCCGTATTTCCCGTAACACTCCATCACATCCGCCTCCACTCCTTCAGCGCGGCCCTTCACAAGTGCTTCCTGCAGTCTTTCCTCCGGGGTTTCAGCCTTCGCAGCAGCCTGTTGCGTTTCCCCCGGCTTCGCTCCCGTGCCTGCTGTTTCCTTAGCTGCCAGAATCTCCTGGGCTTTCGCTATCAGGTGCTCGGTTGCCTCAGGACTTCTGTCGAGAATAACGTCCTCGGCCTTCCTGAGCAGGTCCGGTTCAATGTCGTCATAAACCTGCAGCATTCCCGGATTCACGATACCCATGTCCAGGCCGGCGTTCACGGCATGATAGAGGAAAATCGAATGCATTGCTTCGCGCACGGTATTGTTACCGCGGAATGCAAATGACAGATTGGAAATTCCTCCGGATGTATAGGCCCCGGGGAGATTTTCCTTTATCCATCTGACAGCCTTGATGAAATCCACCCCGTATCGTGCATGTTCCTCGATTCCTGTTCCGACCGAGAGGACGTTCACGTCGAAAATGATGTCCTCAGGCCTCACACCGGCTTTTTCGGTGAGCAGTCCGTAAGCCCTCTTGCATATCTCTATCTTCCTGTCGAAAGTCGTCGCCTGCCCGGTCTCGTCAAAGGCCATGACCACCATTGCGGCACCGAGATCCCTGATCTCTCCGGCCTTCTTCAGGAATGCCTCTTCACCCTCCTTGAGACTTATCGAATTCACGATGCATTTGCCCTGTGCGTTCTCGAGTCCGGCAATGATGCTCTCCCAATGCGAAGAGTCTATCATCAATGCAGCCTTGGCCACGGCCGGATCACCCGCAATGTGCCGCACGAAACTCTCCATGCAGGCTGCGCTGTCGAGCATCGCGTCGTCCATGTTTATGTCTATGATTCCCGCTCCGTTCTCTATCTGGGCCGCTGCTATCCTGAGTCCTTCCTCGTAATCTCCCGCAGCAATCAGCTTGGCGAATTTTCTCGAGCCGGCCACGTTGGTCCTCTCCCCGATGTTGGTGAAATTGCTGTTCTGCAGGTCCACAACGAGATGCTCCAGTCCGCTGACCTCAAGAAGACCGCTGCGATTCTCCGGTAAAGGGCGCGGAGCCTTGCCTGAGACGGCCTTGCAGATGGCTGCAATGTGCTCCGGAGTCGTTCCGCAGCATCCTCCTATGATGTTCAATATGCCCTCGGACGCCATTCTCGAGACACTCTCCGCCATCTGCTCCGGAGTCTCGTCATAGCCTCCCATTTCGTTTGGAAGTCCTGCATTCGGATAGCAGATGACAGGGAACGGGCTGAATCCGGCCACTTCTTTCACGAGTGGAAGCAGGTCGTCCGCTCCCAACGAGCAGTTAAGGCCGAATGCTGTCAGGGGATAATGGCTGACCGACGTGCAGAAAGCCCTGATGGTCTGTCCGGTCAATGTCCTGCCGCTCCTGTCGCTTACTGATACCGAGACTATTGCAGGAAATACTCCGTTCGCATCGAGCCGGCCGGTCACGTTCCTGTTGTCCGAATCTTTGGCTTCCTCGGTTATCTTTTCGAGTGCGTAAATAGCTGCCTTTGCGTTCAGTGCGTCGAAACAAGTCTCTATCTGGATAATGTCAACTCCACCGTCAATGAGTCCTCGAATCTGCTCTTTGTATGCATCAGCCATTTCCTTGAAACTGTATGGCCTGTATGCAGGGCGTTCTATGTCCGGGGCGAGGGTAAGGGACTTGGATGTAGGCCCGACACTTCCGGCCACGTAAACCTGGCGGCCTTGCGGAGTATTGTCAGCAGCCAGACGGGCTATTCTCGCACCTTCACGGGCCATGATGTATGCAAGACCGGCAGTTCCGTATTCTGACTGGGATATCCTGTTGGCACTGAATGTGTTGGCTTCTATTATCCCGGCTCCGGCCAGGATGTATTTGCGATGAATGTCATATATGATGTCCGGCCTCGTGAGGTTCAGGCATTCGTTGTTCCCCTTGAGTTCCCTTGAGTTGCCGTGCAGCTCTTCCAAGGCCTGAAGAATGTCATCGTCCTTCCCGCAGTTAATCAGTTCCTGCGGAATTTCTCCTGTATCTCCGGAAATCTGTTTTGTGTGAAAATCAGTTTCTGTAAGTCCGTATTTCTGGATCATCGTGCCCATCGCTCCGTCGAGCACTGCGATTCCCTGTTTCAAGAATTCGTTCATCAGCCTTGTTCAAATAATCATAACTTGCCAATTGCTGTCTTCAATTATGCTATATCTTCAAAGTTAGTGATTTTAACGCAATTTCCGGCAGACCTCCTCGTCATAAATCCTCCCGAAAATCTCCCTGAGCCTCGGAATATCTTTGATAATGGCGCGTAATTCATTGAGCCTTAATGCATTTTCGGATTCCGGAATCCATAGCCGCAGATAACCGCCTTCCCCGTATTTTTCCACAAGATGAGCAGTCGCCCTCTCGTATTGTGCCTCCATGTTGAGCTCCGGGCAATTTTCCAGTCCGAACTGGATGCATCTGCGGATGACCGTCTCGGGAACTATCTGCCTGTCAGCCTCCGCGATAAGTTTTCCGTAGATGCTTCGCGGTTCGTGTCCAGATGACGCCCGGTGGTCTTTCGCAGCTTCTGCTATGGTTTCGATTTCATTGTCATTGAACCATTCCCGCAGGCGGGTATCCTCCCTTATTATTCTCGCCGACTCGATATGGTGTGTCTTCCTGTCCTTGACCAATCCGGTGTCGTGATATGCCGCGGCAGTATAGACAATCGCCTCGTCCACGTCGTAATGCCTGCATAGTTCCAATGCCTCGTCAATGACATGGCGGACGTGCTCCCTGCCGTGGGCGCTGTCGAAATTGTCGTATGCCGGTATTATTTCGGATTCGATGTAAGAGACGAGGGTTTCCGGTATCCCGTCATGACGTATTGTGCTCATTTCCTGACAGTTTTGCCGTTTCTTCCTCCGGCTATGGCATCCGAGATGGAACGGACCGTGGCAGGAGTCGTCCTGCTCGGCATGATCCAGCAGTATGCCGCAGCTGCCGCAATGACAATTTCAATGATTGCCGCCACGGGGCCGTGTGAAAAGAACAGTCCTGCGATGCATCCCGATATTATGAGCGTCATCACTGCTCCCCTGAAGAACGTGCTCCGGTTGCCTTCCCTGAACGATACTGCATATTTATAGATGGTTTCACCGTCCACTTTCCTCTGTCCGGCGCTCTCCAGCCTGCAGGAGATGTATCTTTTTCTCCAGAATGTGGTCCTGTCGAGGAAGAAATCAAATTCTCCGGTGCTTTCAGGGACTTCAGTCGAGTCAATGTCATATTGCGTCAGTACCTTGCCGTATTCCGACATTTCAGCCTTGACCTGGCCGAGGCATAGCCCGAAATTGTCGGTTGACTCGAACATGGTCATTCCGGCGTCCATCATCAGGGTCTTTTTGTCTGTCTTGTACATAATTATCTTGTTCTGACCTGCAAAGGTAGCAAAATTTGCCATGAAAATTACTAACTTTGCAACCTATGTGGCGAAGTATTGCATATATGTTTGCAGGGTTGTTCATGGCTGTTTCCTGCACAGAAAGGGGATTCGAGCCCCGGAACGGAGACCTGGTGTTCAGGGTGGCCGGGATTTCTGATGCGGGACAGGCGATAGTGTCTGCAACGGCGTGGGGAGATTCGGTGAAATACGAGCATGTCGGAATCGTCGAGGTCACCGGGAATGTGGTCAATGTGATAGAGGCCACGGGCAGGGGAGGAGTTGTAAGGACCCCGCTCGCTGATTTTCTTTCGGATTCTCCTGAAATAGGAGACCGTCCGGGAGTGACCGTGATGCGCGTCAGGACCGGTTCGGTCAAAGGAGGCGCAGCAATGGCGGACAGTGCCGTGGTGAATGCCCTGAGGCATCTCGGAGAGGAATATGACTGGTATTATCTTCACGGGAACGGTAGGATGTACTGCTCTGAACTGGTGTATGAATCGTGGCTGGATTCCTTCGGGAATCATATTTTCGCCTGCGTTCCGATGAATTTCAGGGACGTGGACGGGAACATGCCGGAGTATTGGACGGAGCTATTCGGAAAGCTCGGAAGGCCGGTTCCGGAAGGCGAGCCGGGGACCAATCCCAACGGGATGTCGAAGTCGCCCCTGCTTGAGGAGGTGCACAGATATTTTTAGAATAATAAAACGGACTTTATATGAACTTTGTATTCATTTCTCCGAATTTTCCGGAGACTTACTGGATTTTCTGCGACAGGCTGCACGCTTCCGGGGTGAATGTCCTCGGCATCGGAGATGCGGCTTACGATTCGCTTGACGGGAGGCTCAGGGCGTCCCTGACGGAATATTTCCGGGTGGACAGCCTCGAGGTCTATGACGAGGTATTCAGGGCGGTGGCCTATTTCTCATTCAAATACGGAAAGATTGACTGGCTCGAGTCCAATAACGAGTACTGGCTTCGCCAGGATGCGAGGCTGAGGGCTGATTTCAATATTGTCACGGGCCCTTCTCCCGAGGAGATTCACAGGTTTACGAGCAAGGCCGAGATGAAGAAATTCTATGCTGCAGGAGGTGTGCCTACCGCTCGCCAGCACAAGGTCAAGGATCTCGCTTCTGCAGAGGCTTTCATCTCGGAGACCGGCTATCCGGTGATAGTGAAGCCGGAGGTCGGGGTAGGCGCTGCTGCCACATACAGGATTTCTTCACGTGAAGAGCTGAAAAGGTTTTTCGCATACGGAGTTACGGTGCCTTATGTGATGGAGGAATTCATTACTGGGGACATCTATTCCTATGACGCGATATTGGATTCCCATGGCAGACCGCTGTTCGAGTCATCGGCAAAATTCCCGCCATCGGTGATGGATATTGTCATTAAGGGGCTTGACCTTATGTATTATGTCCTGCCTGATGTGCCTGAGGGATTGCGCCGTCTCGGCCGGGCTACTGCTGAAGCTTTCGGTGTCAAGAGCCGTTTCGTGCATTTCGAGTTTTTCAGGCTGACAGAGGCTAAGCCCGGTCTGGGCGAAGTAGGTGATTTCGTGGGACTTGAGGTCAATATGAGACCGGCAGGAGGCTACACTCCGGACATGATGGATTTCGCGCACTCCACGGACGTTTACAGGATATGGGCGGACATGGTGGTGCATGACAGGAGACTCCTTCCGGAAAGCGGGGAAGACCATTATTGCATCTATTACGGAAGGCGGGATGACCATAAGTATCTGCATAGTCATCAGGAGGTTATGGAGAAATACGGTTCCCGTATGGCAATGTGCGCAAGGATGCCTGAAGTGCTGAGTCCGGACATGGGCAACCAAATGTACACCGTGCATGCCTGGTCAGACAAGGAACGGGATGAATTCCTGGATTTCGTGTCAGCGGAAGTCCGCTGAAAAAAGGAAATATCCATGCTTTATTCGACTGTCAAGCAAAAAATGGCTATATTTACATTCTGCAAATAATCAGTAACCTTTAAGAATTACAGTTTGCCTGTGAAACTATCGAGATTGTTTATTATCCCCATGCTGCTGCCGGTGCTTGCGTCCTGCGGACGGGTCTCCGTTCCCGAGGATATGGCGGTGGCAGAGACATTGCTCCGGAATGCCCCTGACAGCGCACTTGCCATATTGCGGAATTGCAATGAAGCGCGCAATGGAAACCGTTATCAGAGAGCGACTTGGTGCCTGCTTAACGTATGGGCGGGATACAATTCGTATAGCCGTGACCTGTCTCTTGCCCAGCTTGATACTGCCTGCTCTTATTTCATTTCCAAAGGCACGCATCTGAGGAAAGCACAGGCTTATTATCTCAGGGGCGCCGTGAGAGAGGAACTGAAGGACGGTAGCGAACCGGAATGGGTGGATGACTATCTCCGCGGCTGCCGGGAGGCCGACAATTGCAACGACCCGTATATATCGGCCCTTGTTTACAACCGCTATGGTATCGAGATGAACGACCGGAAATGGTATGACGAGGCGATTCCTGCGTTAAAGAAATCCGCAGAGTCGGCAGCAAAAGCCGGAATGTCTGCTTTCAGGGTTACAGCGCTGATCAATCTTTCCCATTCGTATTTGTTCAAAGGCGACCAGGACCAGGACTGGTCGAAGGCTACGGAATATGCCCTCCAGGCCTGTGAGGTGGCGAATGATGCCAAAATGCTTGACAGCCGCTCCAGGGCGCTGACTGCATTGTCAACATGCTATAGCCGTTCAGGGGAATATGAAAAGGCTCTGGAATCATCCCGGGAGGCTGTGAAGATTCAGGAACAGCTTTTCAGGGATGGGAAGAGGAAGGATCCGGTGAGATACAATCCCCTGGCAGATGCATTCAGGAAGGTCGGGAATGCTGATTCTGCATTGTTCTATGTCAGGAAGAGCTATGTCAGCCCGGAAATCATCACGAGGATGACTGCTATGCAGCTTTCTTACATCATTTACAGGGACCTGCTTCATGACAATGACATGACTGTCAAGTACATGTCTCTGTATCAGGATCTCAGGACCCAGCAGATTGCCGACCAGGGCAGCGGTACGGTCATAGAAAATACAATCAAATATGAGAAGGAGCGTTCAAGGTCCGTGGCCGAGAAGATGGCTGCGATTATTTGCATTATTCTTCTGGGCTGTCTCATATTGTTCCTGATAATGAGGCGTTACCGGGCCATTGCCGCGAAGCGTCACCAGGCTCTCGAAAATGCCGAAAGGGAACTCTCGAGAAAGAATGCCGAGCTCTCTGCAAGGTCCGAGGAGACCCGCAAGGCTGAGCGCAAGGTGGAAATAGTAAGCACGGAACTTATTGACAGAGACCCTCTTGTGGCTTCTCTTCGCAAAGCTCCGCGCTATCTTTCAGATTCCGAGTGGACAAAATTGTGTGCTCTTGCCGACAAGGTGTATGACGGTTATTCTTCCTCTCTTGCCTCCGCCGGCCTGACTGCGGGGAACATCCGTGTCGCCTGTCTCATGAAGCTCGGCTTTTCCACTTCGGATTCGGCCGTCATGCTCGGAATTTCACCTGCATCCGTGACCAAGGCCAAGCAGAGGCTCAAGAGTAAAATCAAATAATTACCAGACTCTTACCCTGTTTTCAGGGGCTACGTAGAGTGCGTCGTCCGGCTGGATGTCGAATGCCTCGTACCAGTAGTCGCACTGTGCAAGGGCTCCGTTGATCCTGAGCCTGTCAATGGAGTGAACGTCCATCATGGTGAGGTAGCGGAGAATCTCGTCTGATGCCGTACCTGCCCATACATTGGCGTAGGAGAGGAAGAAACGCTGTTCAGGTGTGAATCCGTTGTCCTCGGAAAGTCTGCCGTGTTTCTTCTGCCACATCTGGAATGCGTCGTAGGCGATGTTCAGTCCGCCGTGGTCTGCGAGATTCTCCCCGAGGCAGAGTGTGCCGTTGGCCTTGACCTCTCCCGGGATGACCCAGAGCGAGTTGAAATATTCCACCATTGCGTCGCAAGGCTTCCTGAATCCCTCGGCATCTTCCGGAGTCCACCAGTCACAGAGGTTTCCGTCCTTGTTGTACATTCTTCCCTGGTCGTCGAATCCGTGGGTCATCTCATGTCCGATGACCACTCCGATGGCTCCGTAATTGGCTGCTGCGTCTGCATTTATGTCGAAGAGAGGCGGCTGGAGGAAGCCAGCAGGGAAGCATATCTCGTTAGATGTCGGATTGTAGTAGGCATTGACCATCTGGGCCGGCATGTGCCATTCGCTCTTGTCCACCGGCTTGTTGTATTTCTTCTCGTAGTTGAGATTCCAGTAGAATTTGCTTGCGGTCCTGAGATTGTCATAAAGGCTGATCTCCGGGTCAATCACGAGGCCGCTGAGGTCATCCCATTTGTCAGGATATCCTACTTTCACTCCATAAGCCATGAGTTTTTCGAGAGCGACCTTCTTCGTCTCCTCGCACATCCATTCCTGGTTTTTGATTCTCTCGGCAAGGGATGCCTGAAGATTGTGGATGAGTTCCAGCATTTCATCCTTGGCTTCCTTTGAGAAATATTTCTTCACGTACATCTGGCCTACTGCATCCGACATCAGGCCGTCCACGAGCCCCTCTGCCATCTTCCATCTCGGAGTCTTCTCCTGCACGCCGAAAATCTTCTTGTTGAAGTCGAAATTCTCGTCGGAGAAGTCATCTGAAAGTATGCTCGATGCGTTGCTTATGAGCTGCCATCTGTAGATGTCCTTGAGGTCATCGAGAGAGGCTGTCATCAGGATTTCGCAAGCCTTTGCCACCGGTTCAGGCTGTCCGAGGTCCACTTCATCGGTCTTGTCGAAACGGTAATCCTTCATATAGCCTTTCCAGTCGAATCCTCCGCAGACTGAAATTAGTGAGTCAACGCTCATCTTGTGGTAGTTGGCTTCTGTGTCGCGCTGCTTCTCCTTTGAATAGTAAGGAACTGCAATGCTTGTCTCGATGTCCCAGATGCGCTGTACCTTCTCGCGTGACTCTTCCGGAGAATAGCCGGTGAGCACGAACAGACGTACCATGTGTTCCTTCATGGCTTCCCTGACCATCACGTTCTGTGGTTCCTCGGAGAGATAATAATCACGGTTGCCGAGTGAAAGCCCGCTCTGGCTGATGCATACGATATTGTTGTCGGCATCTTTCTCGTCGGCGCTGATGAACATTGAGAAAAGGAGGTTATCGTGCTCCTTGGCGCAATAGGCGAGGAGCTCCTCCCTTGTGCTGATGGCGTCGATTTCGGCGATGTGTGCCTTGAGAGGGGCTGCTCCTTCATTGTTCAGCCTTACGGAATCCATCATCATATTGAAGAGGTCTCCGATTTTCTGCTCCACGCTGCCTTGCTTGTTTTCTGACGCGGCAATCTCCTTGATCAGTTCCGCGAGAGCCTTCACGTTGTCATCACTGACCTTGGTGACTGTTCCCCACATCGGATATTCCTTCGGCTGGGGGTTGAAGTCAGCCCAATGTCCGGTGGCGTATCTTGCGAAGTCGTCACCTGCCCGGACAGTAGTGTCCATGTAGGCGTAATTGATTCCGGCCGTCTTGACCGGTGTCCTTCCGCAGCCTGCCGCAATCATCATGGCGGCGCAGAAGATGAGAATCCTTGTTTTCATTGTATCGATAATTTAGAATCTGTTATGTCAGGTTGTTTTCTGGTGCAAAGTTACTGTGATTTGTGAGATTATGGAAATTTTCAGGTGGACAATTCCAAAGCTGAACTATCTGATTATCAATATTATATATATGGACAATGTGGACATCGCCACAGATGTGCCTTGCCCGGTGCGCTTTGAACTTTCTCCGCAATAGCTTAAATTTGCCGGAAATCTGTCAGAACATTATGATAAATGTAGCGATTTTCGTGTCGGGAAGCGGCACTAACTGTGAGGCCATCATCAGGCATTTCCAGAATTCAGGGAAGGTGAAGATTGTCCTGGTACTCAGCAACAGGGCAGATGCCTATGCGCTCGTACGTGCGTCCGGGCTTGGCGTCGAGACCGTGGTGATGCCGAAGAAGGAATTCATGCAGGAGGACCTACTGATGCCGCTCATGGATAAGTACAATGTGGATTTCATCGTCCTTGCGGGATTCCTTCTGGTAGTTCCGGAATTCCTCATCGATGCATATCCGCGCAGAATCATCAATCTTCATCCGGCCCTTCTGCCCAAGTTCGGCGGTATCGGAATGTACGGACATCATGTGCATGAGGCCGTGAAGGCTGCAGGTGAGACCGAGACGGGCATGACGGTTCATTATGTAAGCAGCGAGGTTGACGGGGGAGAAATCATAGCGCAGTTCTCCACACCTATTTCTCCGGAAGATACGCCGGACGATATTGCAGCGAAGGAGCATGTTCTGGAGATGGAGCATTTCCCTGAGGTCGTGCAGCAGGTCCTGGACAATTTCGAATCTGCAAGGGGCTGAAGATCTATTTGTATCGGCAACATAGTGACAAAATATTTTACAGCAGGTGTCTAATTTTTTGACACCTGCTGTTTTTGCCTTTTTATACAAATATTTGGCTATTAATAATTTATGTCGTATGGCACGGGAATGGTTCCCCAATTCAAGTGAACAGTGCAACAAAGGTGTAAGGCTGTGAAGGCGCGGCG
>JBJEBJ010000034.1:0-14018 GCA_051869955.1 Candidatus Cryptobacteroides sp. | reverse complement strand
GGGAGAGTCTCGACTATCGTCCCGTCCTGCTCAATTGCTGTTTGTTTAGACATCTAAAATACCACTTTAAAATTTAATACTTCCGTCATTTTCAATAAATTCAAAAGTCGACAGCTGTTCTGCCCGGCCTTTTCGGACAACAACCGTAAGCTCGTAATGCGCCGCGTTCCGGTGATCGGAAGTGTGTACCGCCCAACCATTTTTAGCAAGATACACATTCCTTGTGCCGGCATTTATCATCGGCTCAATACAGATTGTCATTCCGGAAACGAGCCTGGTGCCGTGACCCCTTCGTCCGTAATTCGGAACTCCGGGCTCCTCATGCATACCCTTCCCGATTCCATGACCTTCCAGCTCCCTGACTACAGAGAATCCGAAAGATTCAGCATACGACTGTACCGCGTATCCGATATCGCCTGTCCTGTTGCCATCCACGGCCTGTTCTATGCCCTTGTACAAAGAGGCCTTCGTCACATCGAGAAGTTTGCGGGTCTCAGCATCTATCTCCCCTACAGGGAAGGTATAGCAGGAGTCACCGTTGTATCCCTTGTACAAAGTACCTATGTCACAGGTGACGATGTCTCCGTCCTTCAGGACGTAGTCCGACGGAAAACCGTGGACAACAACATCATTCACCGAGGCGCATATAGCTGCCGGGAATCCTTCAAAACCCAAGAAGCTCGGAACGGCTCCATGATCACGGATGAAAGTCTCTGCCACCCTATTCAACTCATTTGTTGTCACACCTGGGGCGACAGCCTTACCGACTTCCGCAAGTGTCTTCGACACGAGAATCCCGTTCTCGCGGAGCAGTTCGATTTCTTCTTCTGTCTTCGGCTTCAGCATCTTCTTCTGTCTTTATCGGAATTACATTCCGGAACGTCCACTCAGACGACCTGTTTTCATCAATCCGTCATAGTGACGCATCAGCAGATATCCTTCGATCTGCTGGAGGGTGTCGAGCACAACGCCGACGAGAATCAGGAGGGAAGTACCTCCGTAGAAGCTCGCAAACTGGTTGTTGACACCGAGAAGCATCGCAAATGCCGGCATAATAGCGATGAGGGCGAGGAAAATGGAGCCAGGGAGAGTGACTTTGTCCATGACATCGTCAATGTACTCCGCTGTCTTCTTCCCCGGCTTAACGCCAGGAATGAAACCGCCGTTCTGCTTCATCTGCTCAGCCATCATGTTAGGCTGCACAGTGACTGCAGTGTAGAAATATGTGAAAATAACGACGAGGAATCCGAAAATCAGGTTATACCATACTCCGGTATAGTTGCTCAATGCAGCTGCAAGTCCCCTGGTAGCATCCCATCTTGAGAAAAGAATAGGGAAGAGCATGAGGGCCTGGGCGAAGATGATAGGCATGACGCCTGCCGCATTGATCTTCAGAGGAAGATAGTTGCGGACTCCGCCGTACTGCTTGTTGCCTACAACCCTCTTCGCATACTGGATGGGAATCCTTCTGACAGCCTGCACGAGGGCGATGGCAGCCACGAACACGAAGAAGAGGACCACGAGCTCCACAATGAGGAGGAGAGGTCCGCCGTTGGTGGTCGTGAACTTCTCACCGAGTTCGGCAACAAGGGCATAAGGAAGGCGTGCCACGATACCGATCATGATGAGGAGGGAAATTCCGTTGCCTATACCACGGTCAGTGATGCGCTCGCCGAGCCACATGACGAACATTGAGCCGGAGAGGAGAATCAGTGTTGAAACAAGGTTGAATGTGAAGTTGGACCAGCCGAGCTGTGTCACTGCGATGAATGCCTGACCAGGAATCTGGTTGTGGATGGCAGCCAGATAAGCCGGGCACTGGATAGCCAGAATCAGGATTGTCAGATATCTGGTAATCTGATTCATCTTCCTGCGGCCGCTCTCGCCTTCCATCTGAAGTTTCCTGAAGTAAGGCACGAACATTCCGAGGAGCTGGATCACGATGGACGCCGAAATGTACGGCATCACACCGAGTGCGAAGATAGAGGCGTTGCCGAACGCTCCTCCGGAGAACATGTTCAGGAGGCCTACAAGACCTTCCTTGGTGCTGTTCTGGAGAGAGGCGAGCATGGTAGCGTCAATACCCGGAAGCACGATGACACATCCAAGTCGATAAACGAGTACCAAGAGAAGCGTATAAACGATTCTCTTGCGTAACTCCTCTATCTTGAAGATGTTCTTGATTGTCTCAATAAATTTCTTCATTATTTCTCGGTCTTAATTGCTTTTCCACCGGCAGCCTCGATCTTTGACACAGCGGACTGTGAGAAAGCATCGGCAGTGATTTCGAGTTTTGCGGAGAGCTCACCGTTGCCAAGAACCTTCACGAGTTCCTTGCGACCTGCGAGACCTGCCTCCTTGATGGACTCGATGGTGATCACCGTAGTGCCAAGCTTCTCGGAGAGAGCCTGAAGCGCATCAAGATTGATAGCCTTGTACTCGACTCTTGTAGGATTGTTGAAGCCGAACTTAGGAAGCCTTCTCTGGATAGGCATCTGTCCACCCTCGAAGCCGACCTTGTGCTCATATCCCGCACGAGCCTGAGCTCCTTTGGTACCGCGTGTGGAAGTGCCACCCTTACCGGAGCCCTGTCCGCGGCCAAGTCTTTTAGTATTGTGTGTAGAACCTTTAGCAGGTTTCAAATTGTGCAAATTCATCTGTAATTCCTCCGATTAGATTTCTTCAACTGTAACGAGGTGCTGAACCTTTGCAATCATACCCTTGTTGACAGGATTTGCCTCCACCTCAACAGTCTGGTGCATCCTGCGGATGCCGAGAGACTTGAGATTTGCAATCTGCCTTTTGGTTGCACCGTTCTTGCTGACAACCTGAGTAACTTTATACTTTGCCATATCCGTTTCCTCCTATCCGTTAAATACTTTAGACATAGGAACGCCGCGAAGTCCGGCAACCGTATAAGCATCCCTCAGCTCGGTAAGAGCAGCTACAGTGGCCTTCACAAGGTTGTGAGGGTTGGATGAGCCCTTTGACTTGGCGAGGACGTTCTGTACTCCCACTGACTCGAACACGGCACGCATCGCACCGCCGGCCTTTACACCGGTACCGGGAGCAGCCGGTTTCATGAATACTTCGGCGCCACCGAATTTGGCAATCTGCTCATGCGGAATGGTCTTGTTGATGATAGGAATCTTGACAAGATTCTTCTTGGCATCCTCAATACCCTTCTGGATGGCGGCTGTCACCTCATTGGCCTTGCCGAGGCCGTAACCTACGACACCGTTCTCATCACCTACCACAACGATGGCGGCGAAACGGAAGTGGCGACCACCTTTGGTGACCTTGGTCACCCTCTGAATTGAGACGAGTCTGTCTTTAAGCTCAAGATCAGATGTCTTTACTCTTTTAACATTTGTATTTGCCATAATCCGGATTAGAATTTAAGACCGCCTTCACGGGCAGCGTCAGCCAAACTTTTAACTCTGCCGTGATAGAGATAACCCCCACGGTCGAAAGCAACCTCGTTGATGCCTTTCTCAATGGCGCGCTCTGCAACAGCCTTGCCTACGAGTGCGGCAGCCTCGATTCCGCTCTTGCCCTTGCACTCAGCGGCGAGAACCTTGTCATTGGAAGCTGCGGCTGCAAGAGTCACGCGAGCCTCATCGTCGATCACCTGCGCATAAATCTGCTTGTTGCTCCTGAAAACAACGAGACGAGGTCTCTCAGCAGTTCCGCTGACATGTTTGCGGATACGGTAGTGAATCCTTCTTCTTCTTTCTATTTTAGTCAATGCCATAATTCTTTCCTCCTAATTATTTAGCGGCTGCAGTCTTGCCGGCCTTGCGGCGGAGCTGTTCACCAACGAACTTGATACCCTTGCCCTTGTATGGTTCAGGCTTGCGGAGAGAACGGATCTTGGCAGCGACCTGTCCGAGGAGCTGCTTGTCGGAGCTTCTGAGAATAAGCACCGGATTCTCACCTTTCTTCACTGCTGCGGCCTCAGCCTTGATTTCAGCAGGGAGGAGCAGCTGGATATCATGTGAATAACCGAGAGCGAAGGTCAGCAGCTGGCCTTTCACGTCCACACGGTAACCCACACCTACCAACTCCTGTTTCTTCTCGAAACCAGTGGAGACTCCGACTACCATGTTGTGTACGAGAGCGCGGTAGAGACCGTGCATCGAGCGGTGTCTCGGCTGATCTGTAGGACGGGTGAATTTGATTTCATTTCCCTCCACCGTCACGGTGATTGCCGGATCCACTTTCTGTGAAAGCTCTCCGAGAGGGCCTTTAACCTTCACAACGTTGCCAGGGAGAAGCTCCACGCTCACCTTGTCCGGAAGGCTTACAGGTAATTTACCAATTCTTGACATTATCAGTTTCTTTTAATAAGATTAATAAACATAGCATACGATCTCGCCGCCCACGTTCAGCTCACGAGCCTCCTTGTCGGTGATGATGCCCTTCGATGTGGAAAGGATGGCGATTCCGAGTCCGTTGAGAACCCTCGGCATATCCTTCACGTCAGTATATTTCCTGAGACCCGGCTTGGAAATGCGGTCAATTCTCTTGATGGCAGCCATCTTGGTCTGAGGGTGATACTTGAGAGCGATTTTGATGGTGTTGAAAGGAGTTCCTTCAACCAGCTTGTAGCTGAGGACATAGCCTTTCTCGCAGAGAATCTTGACAATGGCAAGTTTCATCTTTGAGGAAGGAACCTCAACGATCTTGTTTCCGGCACGATACGCATTGCGTATGCGGGTGAGGAAATCTGCAATTGGATCAGTCATTTTGTTTGTTGTTTTTGCGAACCGGCGCAAAGAGCGCCCGATATCCGATTGTTAATTATTAATGATATTGTATGCTATAAAGCTTCTACCAGCTTGCCTTCTTGACGCCAGGGATGAGACCGTTGCTGGCCATCTCGCGGAACTGGATTCTGCTGATGCCGAAGGCACGCATATATCCTTTAGGTCGTCCGGTAAGAGAGCAGCGGTTGTGAAGGCGTACAGGAGAAGAGTTCTTAGGGAGCTTGTCGAGAGCAGCCCAGTCACCGGCCTCCTTGAGAGCCTTTCTTTTCTCGGCGTATTTTGCAACTAATTTCGCGCGTTTTACTTCGCGGGCTTTCATTGATTCTTTTGCCATCTTATTCTCTTTTAGTTGTTATGTTTCTTGAACGGCAGGCCGAACTCTTTGAGAAGCGCATAAGCCTCTTCGTCCGAATTGGCTGTGGTGACGAATGTAATCTCCATTCCGTGAACGCGTGGATTCTTGTCCATGTCAATCTCAGGGAAGATGATCTGCTCCTTCAGGCCGAGGGTGTAGTTTCCGTTGCCGTCGAGCTTCTCGGAAATACCGTTGAAGTCACGGATACGAGGGAGGGACACACGGATGAGCCTCTCGAGGAACTCGTACATCTTGACGTTGCGGAGGGTAACCTTCACTCCGATAGGCTGGCCCTTGCGGAGGTGGAAGTTGGAGATATCCTTTCTTGAGGTGGTGAGAACGGCTTTCTGTCCTACAATGTTGGAAAGCTCTGCTGCTGCCTCCTCTACAAGTTTCTTGTCATGTGACTGGCCCTGGGAAGCCTCGCCGACACCCTCGTTGATGGTAATCTTGACGAGCTTCGGAACCTGCATCACAGTGCTGTAAGAGAACTGCTTCATAAGGGCAGGAACTATCTGCTCCTTGTACACGGTCTTCAGAGTAGGAACATATCCTGCAGGGAGAACCTGCTCTGCCGGTGCATTATTATTCTTCTTTGCCATAACTATTTGATCTCCTCTCCTGATTTTTTAGCATAACGTACCTTCTTGCCGTCCACGAACTTGTAGCCGATACGGGTAGGAACCGGCTTGGAAGCGGTGCTCTTAGGATCAAGAAGCTGGACATTGGAAATGTGGATTCCTGCCTCCTGCTTGATGATACCTCCCTGAGGAGCCTTGGCATTCGGTTTGGTATGTTTGCTTACCATATTGATACCTTCAACGACAACACGGTCCTTGTCCCTGATGACTGAGAGGACTTTGCCTGTCTTGCCTTTATCATTTCCGGCATTGACGTAAACGGTGTCGCCTTTCTTTACGTGAAATTTTTTCATAACTCTTGAATATTAAAGGACCTCCGGTGCCAGTGAAACGATCTTCATATAATTCTCACGCAGCTCCCTGGCCACAGGGCCGAAGATACGTGTACCCCTGAGCTCTCCCGCGTTGTTCAGAAGAACGCAGGCATTCTCATCAAAACGGATGTATGAGCCATCCGGTCTGCGGATCTCCTTCTTGGTGCGTACTACCACAGCCTTGGAGACTGAACCTTTCTTGGCGTCTCCGCCGGAGATTGCACTTTTCACAGCAACGACAATCTTGTCGCCGACTGATGCATAACGGTGACGGGTACCACCCAGAACGCGGATGCAGAGGACCTCCTTTGCACCGCTGTTGTCTGCCACCTGTAAACGTGTTTCCTGCTGTATCATCGCTATTTCACTTTTTCTACAATTTCAACTAATCTCCACCTTTTGGTCTTGCTCAAAGGGCGGGTTTCCATGATGCGTACGGTATCGCCCTCGCTGCACTCGTTCTTCTCATCCTGAGCAACGAACTTGGTGGTGGTTTTGATGAACTTTCCGTACATAGGGTGCTTGCCTTTGGTCTCAACGGCAACTACGATGGTCTTGTCCATCTTATTGCTGACAACGACCCCTATTCTTTCCTTACGAAGATTTCTTTCCATAGAGCGCTCTAATTAGTTCTGTTTTTCTTTTTCAGCAAGGATTGTCATCATGCGGGCGATGTCCTGCCTGGTTTTCTTAAACTTGGATGTATCCTCTAATGGAGAGACAGCGTGATTGATCCTCATCGTGTCAAGATTTGCTTTCTCCAATGCAATGCGGTCACGTAAATCTGCTACGGACATTTCGCGAACTTCAGATATTTTCATTTTCGTCTCCATTAAATTATTCTACATAGTCTCTGCGCACGATGAACTTCGTAGCGACAGGAAGCTTGTTGGCACCGAGACGCATGGCCTCTTTCGCAATGGCAAGGGATACGCCCTCGGCCTCGAAGAGAATCCTTCCCGGAGTGATAGGGCAGACATAGCCCTGAGGATCACCCTTACCTTTACCCATTCGGGTATCGAGAGGCTTCTTGGTGAACGGCTTTGCAGGGAAAACCCTGATCCAGATCTGACCCTCACGGTTCATATAACGTGAGATTGCCTGACGGGCAGCCTCAATCTGCTGCGATGTAAGCCAACAATTCTCAAGGGTCTTGATGCCGAAAGAACCGAATGCAAGCTGGTTGCCCCTCTGGGACATTCCCTTCATGCGGTTTTTCTGTTCCCTTCTAAACTTTGTTTTCTTTGGTTGTAACATTGCTGTATTACTTTAATTATTTTTCCCAAATTCCCTAAATCTTTGAGAATCAGCTGGTTGGGCGAACTTCTCCTCAATTTTGGGAATGCAAAGTTAGTAAAAATATCTGAAAAACAAACATTTTCCTGAAAATATTTTAACTTTTTCGACGAATTTTTTTCATAGTCATCTCCACGATTCTCAATGACTTACATACAGCCTGAAAAATTTCATTCTGTGTTTTTCGACAAAGAGCGGCAGGCCGTAACGGCTCCTTCCGGAGATCCGCGCCGAAACACCTGTGCAGACAGAATCCGGAAAATTATTCATATATTTGGAAACTCTGACGGAAATGCAATGATGAAAAGATTCTGGAGCATACTCATCTGCATTGCCACGGTCATATCGGCCGCGGCACCTGAGATTGCGGCCCAGAAGAAAGAAAGGCCGCCTTCCCCGCGCGGATTCCTGCCATACGAAGTAGTGGACGGGGACACGCTGTTCTACGACGTACTGAAACCCTCCCAGATTTACGCCGGAAAAATGAAGGGCAAGGAATGGAGGAAATATTACAAGCTCGTATGGAATTTCAGCAGGACGTATCCGTATGCACAGGTTGCCCGCCGGCTCGTGGCCGAAACTGACAGCACATTCGAGGAGAATGACTTCGGACGGAGGCAGAAGGAAAAATACGTAAACCGCATACAGGACGAACTGTTCGAGGCATTCGAGGAACCGCTCAGAAGCATGACAATATCCCAGGGCCAGCTGCTCATGAAACTGATAGACAGGGAAGTGGGAAAATCATCATTCTTGATAATAAAGCAATACAAGAACGGCATCGCCGCCGGTTTCTGGCAGGGAATAGCCAAGATGTTCGGCACCGACCTGAAAAAGAATTACGACCCGGAAGGAGAGGACAGGGACGTGGAGGAACTTGTCAGGAAATGGGAGAACGGGGAATTCCCGGAGCTTTATTTCTCAATATTCGGAGAATACCCGAAACGTCTGGAGCTGCCGTCAAAATACATGTAGGGAGCCCCGTCCATCCAGTCTTTCAGGACAATGAGCTCAGCTCCGGACTCAGTCCGCATCCTGACATCGCAGTGGAAATGCCCGAAGACGAAATAGTCCACGTGCCTTGTCTTCCGGAAATCTTCGGCGAACTTGTACAGAGGCTCGTCCTTCCCCTTGAAAACGTAGTCGTACATCTTGGCCACGCGGCTTTTCTTGGACCAGCCTTTGCCGAACCGGAACGCAAGATAAGGATGCAGCAGGCTGAATGCGCCCTGGAGGAACCTGTTCCGGAATCCCCACCGCATGATCTTGTACAACACATGCCCGGGCCCCAGCCCGTCACCGTGGCCCATGCAGAAAGTCATACCACCGATTTCCGTCACGTAAGGCTGCTTCAGGATGCGGATGCCCATGTCCCGGAAATAATGATAGCACCATATATCGTGATTGCCCGGGAAGAAATACACTTTCACACCGGCATCCATAAGGTCCATGAGGGCGGCGAACACTCTCACATACCCTTTCGGGACCACGTCATGATACTCATACCAGAAATCCCAGATGTCACCGAGCATATACAGTGCATCCGTCTTCTCCTTGGGTATTGAGTTCAGGAATGCCGTAAAACGCGCCTCCCTCGCTGCCGGATCCTTGACATCCAGGCCGAGATGCACGTCGGAAACGAAATAGGTCATGTCCCTCATGGCTTCAGGCGAACAGGAATATCAGGACGGCCGCAATGAGACAGTACAATGCGAAATACGAGAGCTGGGCCTTCTTCACGATGGATATCATTGCCTTGCATGACACGAGACCGGCCGTGAAAGCCCCTATGAAACCGAGCAGGAGGTCAACTGCCGGAAGAGTCAAAGCAGCCTCCCCGCCGATGCAGTCCAGGATTGTCAGAAGTTGTTCGCCTACAATAGGAACGAGCACCATCAGGAAAGAGAACTGCGCCATCACATCCCTCCTGACACCGCATAGCAGACCGGTGGCAATGGTGGTTCCGGACCTGGAAAGGCCGGGCGCCACGGCACATGACTGGCCAATACCCACTGCAAAAGCCTGAAGATAGGATATTCCGTTCCTGTGACTGCAGGCGCAGGATGAATCAGGATTGTCCTTCCTCCTGAACAGCCTCGATGCATTGTCCGAGAAGAACAGGAGCATGGCGGTCACGACAAGGAAAATACCGACGACAGTAAGGTCATCCCCGAAAAGGCCTTCGACCGCATCCTTGAACAACAGCCCGACAACGGCCACCGGCACCATCGATACAATTAGTTTGCAGACATAGTCCGTCTCGTCATTGTACCTGAACTTGACAATTCCCTTGAGAAGTCCCCAGATGGCGGACCAGAAGACAATGACGGTACTCATCACGGTGGCGAAATGCACAGTGACGGTAAAATCCAGGAATCCTTCGGCGTCAACTCCGAGAAGTTCCCTGAAAATCAGCAGATGTCCGCTGCTGCTGACCGGAAGAAACTCGGTAAGCCCCTGGACTATGCCGAGCAACAAAGCCTGCCACCACTCCATCACCTGTCCTCCTTTTTGTCATTCCCCGGTTTGCCGGAGCGGTCCATTATTGCAGCCACCACTATCACGATCCCGCATAGAATCACAACGGGAGCCGCCACGAGACGGCGGAAGTCGAACATGTCCGGGTTGAATACGGCAGGATCATCACTTCCCCCGCCCGTCATCAATATATAACCTGCAACCATTACTATGAACCCGGCAACTATGAGCCTCAGTCCGCGCGGCGTAACCGCCATTTTTCCATTATCCATAAATATCAATAATATAATTCATCCTTGCTCAGGGAGACAAGTTTGTTGACAACAAAATACGTGCTCGCCACACAGATGGCAAGTCCCGCCCCGGTAACTATGCCCATCACGGCGACAAGGCCTCCGGGCGTGAACACGTCGAAAAGCTGGGAGAACTGGGCCCTGATGAAAAACATTATGCCGACCAGCATCAGAAGCGCCATCACTGACGAAAACAGCCCCATGAACGCCGCCCTGATGAGGAAAGGCCCGCGTATGAAGGCCCTCGTGGCCCCGACGAGTTTCATCGTATGCACCGTGAACCGGCGGGCGAACACATTGAGCCTCATGGTATTGTTTATCAGGACGAAAGAGATGAACAGCATCAGCGCTATGAACACCCCGAGCACTATGGAAATCTTGCTGAGGTTGGAATTCAGCGCATCCACGAGCGATTTCTGATACACCACTTCGTCCACCATGGGAGATTTCATCAATTCCCTCTCCACCACCTTGAGGCTGTCCTCGGAGACATATGAAGCATCGAGCATTACATTTATCGACACCGGAATCGGGGAAGTCTCGAAAACGCTGAGAAAATCCGCCCCGAGCATCTCGGACATCTCCTTCTCGCCCTGCGCCTTCGTGACAAGGACGGAAGACTTCACGAATGTCATCGAATCTATCAGAGGCTTGTGCTCACGGGCCTCGGCATCAGTAACTTCCTGCTTCATTATCACGGCCACCTGAACATTCTCCTTGAAATAGTTCGATACACTGCGGGAATTGACGAGCAGCATGCTTGCCACCCCCACCAGCAGCAGCACGAGGCTTATGCTGACAACGGAGGAAAGATATGCGTTCACCAAACGGCGGCGCACAAGTCTGTTTTCATTCTGTGCCATAATATCCCAAATTGACCCCAAAGATAGTGATTTATCGAAATATCAAAAAAAATTCTTATCTTTGTTCTTTGATGAACCAATACATTTATTCAAATGGGAGAGAAGATTCTGTTCGTAAACTCTGAAATATACCCATACCTTCCGGGAAGCCACATCGCAGACATCGGCAGGTTCCTTCCGCAGGGAATACAGGAAAGAAGGAAGGAAATACGTTCATTCATGCCGAGATACGGCTGCATCAACGAGCGCAAGAACCAGCTTCACGAAGTGATCCGGTTGTCAGGGATGAACATCATCATCAATGATGTCGACAGGCCTCTCGTCATCAAGGTCGCATCCATCTCATCCGCGAGGATACAGGTGTACTTCATTGACAATGAGGACTATTTCAAGAGAAAGCAGATTGACAGGGACGAGGACGGAACCTTCTTCAGCGACAACGGGGAGAGGGCCGTATTCTTCGCCCGCGGAGTGCTCGAGACCGTGAAGAAACTCAGATGGGCCCCGGACATCATCCACTGCCAGGGCTGGATCACCCAGATTCTGCCGCTCTATCTCAAGAAAATATACAAGGACGACCCGATATTCTCCTCAAGCAAGATAGTCTTGTCGCTCTATGATGACACCCCTGATGCATTCCGTCCTGATCTGGCGTCACTCGCAAAGTTCGGTGACATTTCCGAAGAGGACATGCCGCTGCTTGCCGGGGAGGCCACTGGCATAAATCTTGCTAAAACTGCCGCTCAGTATTCCGACGGCATCATCATCGGTTCGGAAAATGTCGATGAAGGATTGGTGGAATATTGCAAAGGCCTGTCGGTCCCGGTGCTTCCGTACAACGGGGAGTCCATCGCTGACGGCTCTTACATAGACGCTTATAACAATTTTTACGAAAGTCTTTAGCAAATGAACTTTTCATTCAGATCCGGCCTGGCAGCGGCCGTTGCAGCCGGAATCCTCTTTTCGTCCTGTGTGAACGTGGACAAATCGCTCGGCGAGTCCTTCATTCCGGACAACCAGCTATACGACTTATACACAACGGAATTCCCGATTGAAGATATAAGGCAGGAGCAGGCGGACAGCCTTTCCGCGTACAGCCTTTACAAATTCACCATCGGAGCAGTGAGGGACGAGACCTTCGGGCTTACCACCAGATCCGCCGCCTTCACCCTCGTACCGGTGAACGACACACTTGATTTCGGCAATCCGGGGACCCAGAAATTCCGCAAGTTCCATTTCTCGGCAGTCGCTGATTCCACATCATACGACGATTTCAGCCAGGAGTTCATCCTCCAGAACATCAACGTCTATGAGCTCGACAAGGCCATCGACATGTCCAAGCTCTATCCTGAGGTATCCTATACCAGAAAGAGGATAACGGACGGGGTCCCGGTATACAACGGACGGGACTCGCTCTCGTTCAATTTCAGCAGGGAATTCGGAGAGAAATACATGACAATCCTGGACTCGGACCTCGATACCATATCTGAATATACGAAACGATTCCCGGGCATTATCCTGACCACGGACATCCCTGCAGGATACGGCGGGCGCATCAACATGTTCAGGCTGCCTATCAGCGTGAACAACGGCGTAATCTACGGAAGCGCAGCCGAACTGCATTTCACTGCCGAATACGGGGACAGGGGACCTGTTGACACGACCTTCCTGTTCTATTTCGGGCCGGCCCAGATTTATGACATGAGCGGGGTGACATCTACAAGCCCTTCCACATATCCCCAGATTGCATTCGACATGACCACGCACGAAAGCGGGGAAATGGTAGGCAAAGCCGGAGAATATATTTATATGGAAGGCGGACGCGGTGTCAAGCCGGTCATCAAGGCTGCAAGCCTGAGGGAGAAGATGCTGGCTGAGATTCTCCGGCATACGGACGATCCTTCATCTGTTGTTGTCAGCAAGGCAAGCATAGAACTGCCTTTCGAATTCCCTGACGACTACCTCAAGATATGCCAGTACCCTATAATGATCAGCCCTACCTGCCGCATTGTGACCGACACGTCCGTCACCTATGCCGGAATCACGGACGCAACAGCTTCTGACGAGAATCAGGGCGACATCGACAGGTCACGCTGCAGATATGCTCCTGACATATCGCATCATGCGCAGGAGATTATTTATCTCCAGGATCTCTCCAAGATTGAGAATTATGATATCTGGATGCTCGCCATGGCGAACGAGACCATATTCTCGGCATCATCGTCATCTTCATCATCTTCAAGCGATTACTATGACATGCTCGCTTACGCCAGCTATTACAACAGCATGTACAACGGCTATGGATACGGAGGTTACGGCTATGGCGGATACGGCGGATACGGAAGCTACGGATACGACAGCTATTACAACAATTACTACAATCTCCTGATGATGCAGTCACTCTATTCGTCATCGTCCTCATCGGAATCCGACTACGAGACTACGAGTACCATGATGGATTTCCACCGCTTCTACAGGACCATACTGAACGGACCTGAATCGGAAGGCAGGAGGCCTACATTCAAGTTCACCTACGCAATCCCTAAATCCCGGTAACCGTATTACGGAATCCCGGATGCCGGGACGTGCTGGACGAACACGAAAAAGAGGGTCACGTTTACCGTGATCCTCTTTATTTTGTTCCAAGTATTGAGAACTACTGGTTGTTCACCTTGTCTTCTACATACTTTACAGCGTCGCCGACTGTTGAGATCTGTCCGCCGTCCTCATCAGGAATCTTGATTCCGAATACTCTTTCAAACTCCATGATGAGCTCTACAGTATCGAGAGAATCTGCACCGAGATCGTTGGTGAAGTTCGCAGCCTCAGTCACTTCTGACTCTTCTACGCCCAGTTTGTCAACGATGATGTCCTTTACCTGTTTTACGATTTCTTCGTGTGACATAATTGAATAATTTATAAGTTTTACAATACACTTTCAATCATTACGGCGCAAAGTAAGCAAAAAAAATCCAAAAATAAAACTTTTTCGACCAAAAGATAATAATT
>JBJEBJ010000033.1:0-58888 GCA_051869955.1 Candidatus Cryptobacteroides sp. | reverse complement strand
TGTTAAACGCCTATTTATAGGCACATTATAACGAATTTATTTACGTATGAAAATGTGGTGGTTGCCATATCACTTCCGGAGACAACCGTCATTCCTTCCCGGCAATGCCAAGCAGGGCATCGTCAATGTGGTATCTGTAGGTCGGCCATTTCCTCTCCTCGAGATATCGCTTGCCATCTATCGTGATCCAATAATCCTTTTCCTCATACTCATAACTCTTGAACCACTCGCTTTTCCCTTTCTCCAGGACCACCTGATTGTCACCATCTGTGATGGCGACCGTCTTGCATACATCAATGCAAATAAAATATGAGTCGTTAGGCATCAATAACGTGTCCTTTGCTGATGACAGCAGATTCAATTCAAGCACATCGTCATTCTGGTCGGTGATTGAGACTTTGATATCCTTGGACGATTCATTGTATATAATCTCTTCTCCCCAATAGATATATTCAACTATCGGTTTATCAGGTGCGGAAGTGCTTTTATTGCAAGCTATTAATGACATTGCAGCTAATGCAGACAGTATTAATTTACTCTTTACCATATCGCAAACAAATTATGGACTTCTGAAACAGTCGGGTTATATGGGTACAAAGATACAATATTATCCGCCCATATTGTAAATTCGGATACACTCTCAGGAATCGTCATAAATAATGTTTTTTAAGATTATCAATGAAGGTTCGATACCTCAAATAGCCCATAGTACTCATGCCCGTTCGCCAGAATGATTTCAATCATGTACTGTCCCTCCGCTGGAATCGGCACAAGAATGACGCTCGTGTTCCCGAACGTTGTCGTAACCTCCCCGGTAGTGAGATTGGTAAGGCGGACGGTGGACTCTTCGATGCCGGATGTAAATGTTACCTCGACATACATCGCGATCTCATCGAAAGAACAGGTTACAGGGATAATGCCAGGTACCCGATGGGGTCTCGACTTGTCGATAGCTCTTTTCTCCGCTATTGTAATCGGGATATCCTCTGCAAGAACATTCGGCGAAAACATTGGCATTGCCATTAAAAGCAATAATAATAACTTTTGTCTCATAGATACTGATTATTAACTTTACATTACGGATCCGATAATGCAAAGTTACTACAAATAAGCCCGGCTTGTTACTTTTGCAATTTTAACAAGCTAGACTATAAATTATTGATTTATAAACAATTGTAAAGGCGTAACTTTCCCAATCTTAACATTGCTTTCCAGCAGCCTTCGAAACTTGGATTTTGCTTAGGAATCTACCGTGCCAGACATCCAAGGAAGAAGTTCCTGTCCTCCTCTGACTGAAGTTCCATTATCTCTTTCCTAAAACGGTTCTTTTTCGTATAGACCGTGCCCGAACTGATTGAGAGAAGAAGCGATATAGTCTTTGCGTCAAGCCCGATTACAAGGTATGCTATGAGGGCGAAATCCCTATCTGAATGGTGGGGCAGGGCAATCCTGATTCTGGTCATCATATTGTCCAGCCTCTCATCTATGAAGGAATGCAGTTTCTTCATGGAAGCGGGAGAATAACTAAGTTTTTTCACTTCATTTTCCACTTCCCTGAATATTCGTTCCTTCTTGTTGCTCACCAGATCGGAATAATAGGTGGAGCAGAGCGAATCTATCATCTCAAACTGCTCCCTGAACAACTGGAAATACTCCTTCTTGAGATTATCAGATGACGCTTGATTGGAGGAGGTCTCTTGCAATTGATTTTTAAGTTGAGCAATGTAAGCCTCATTCCTGGTTCGGATATATTTCCAATACAAACAGGATAATGAAAGAATTAGTAATAAAATAATTGTCAAGCCAATAGCTATAAACTTCTGGAATCTCTCCTTCGCGAAAACTATCTCCATAAATGCAGCTTTATCGGAATAATAATTTCTCTGCGAAGATATTGTGGATTGGTTCAATGTCAACTGGACAACGGAATCCTGATGGTTTATGGCCCGTTCGAGAGATTCCAGTGCAGCTTGAGTATCTCCCCTACGCTTGGCTATCATGTATTTGTAAACATCAATTGTCTCTGAGTTCTTTGCAAGGATACAGAGACTATCGGCCACATTGCTCTTTCCGTCCATCTCTGAGGCCAATGCGAACACTCCGTAATATGAAGAGTCAATATTCTCAGTCTGAAACGCCAACGCCTGCCTGAACAATGCGATGCTTTTCTGATAATCAGAATTATGTCTATAAATCATGGATTTAGCATATAGAAGCATTTCATTGACATAAATGCTTGTGTCAAGTATTGGCTTCGCCAAAAAGACTTCATACAGGGAATCTGATTCTGCCTTCTTTTTGTTGTTGTAATAACAACCCGCCAATCTTCCGGAGTAATACCATTCTCCTATCGTATCCCTTGCCAACTTCGCATAGTGCAGAGCATCTTCAGTATATTTAAGTTCTTGTGGAGAATTGTATTCCCTGGAAAAGATATCGGCAAGAATAGTCTTGATTAGCCCGGCCGTGTAATAGTCCGAGGATTCAGAAACTTCGTCATCTGCTAAAATATAAAAGGAGTGGGCCATTGAGTCGTCATCGGCATTGGAATACACTATCCCTGAATAGTAATACGCTCTCATCTTTTCCGTTGGAGAGCCGTGCCTGCCATAATACTCTACTGCCGGCAGGATGACATTGATATCGGCGGTGTCTATGAAGTTCTTGTCAAGTGCCATTGTCTTGAGGAGGGCATATCTGGCCTTGCGACTTCTTGTAAGAAGGGAACGGGTGTCAATACTGTCGATGGTCTGCAAGGCAAGCTCCGGGTCGGAGTTCATGCAGGATTCGGCAAAGTCAAGACGCCGGGAGGTGTCTCGGGAGGAGCAGCCAGACGCAATGGCAATCATCAATGACAAGGCTGCAATTATGGAGAATAGTTTTTGTTTGGTTATCATTTTAAACATTTTTACCAATGTTCTCACTTTGCAATCTTAACCTGCATTGCAGTCAACCCTGACAGTCGGATACCGCTTTGTCGTTATGATACATGACTTCGAGTACATTCATGCCGGAATATTTTGTTACAAGTAATTCTACAATGTGTCAATATGATCTAGTACACTGTCCGGAAGTACGTCTAGCCCGAAATACAGATGGTTTTCAGCGTATCCAAGAAAATTGATGTACTTCAGAATGAGAGCATAACTGTCTTTTGCAAGTGCAATACTTTTCTGCCCCATAGAGTCGAAGCAGATTGCTTCATGATGAGCTATTTTGTTTCTGAAATTCTTGATATCCTGCAATTCGTTATAGATTGCCCTCTGACCAAGACCTTTTTTCCTGGCTGGAAAGATTTTGAGTAAACTCTGTCCCCCTAACTTAAATGGCTTCTTTGTGAAGAGGTATGTCCAGAAGCCAAATGTAACTGAAGAAACCAGTCGGTCATGTGAATACCTTCCAGCAGCAGTAAGGTCTGCTATTGTCTTCTGAACATTCGATTTCTGAGGATGGTGTTCAAGCATACCACCGGATTGTATCTGCGTCCTTATCCAATTCGGGTCACAGAATTGATTCTTGTAATGCTCATTAATTGCATTTCTAAGGACAACCTCAAAGATATTCAGCACGCCATAAAACTTTTGACACAGTTTTACGTTGTAGCGATAAAGCGTAAGCGCTTTTGTCGTATTGCCACTACAAGCAGTCAAGTATTTATTGAGCCTTGCAGGAGAGAAGGCTGCTTCATATTCACTATACTTCATTGAATATTTACATTTCTTTTTGCAAAGTTACAATAAATCGCTATATTTGCATCGTAATCCCCGGATGTCCCTGAGCAATCAAACATTCGGGTTTAGTCTTTTTATACGCTTTCTTCCCACGTCAGCGCCTGGGCCCGTAGAGCCCGCCGGTGATGGTTTCAAGGGAGAGTTCGGTGTAGACCATGTCGTAGCCGGTGCCGGAGTCCTTGAGGGTCTCCTCGAAATAGAAGCCGATGGAGCCGTTTTTCAGGGGAACCATGGTGGAGTAGGCGGATTCGTCAGCGGATACCTGATAAGGGGCGTTCCAACCGGATGCGAAAGATTTAGGGGTGATGCCCTGGACATCCTCAGGAATCTCCCTGTAATATATTCCTACATTGGTACGGCCCGGTCCGAGAGGCACTGACTGCAGGGCAATGAGCACTTCGGCCTTGTCGGCCTTGCGCACGGCAGGGACAATGAGAATCTCCCCGTTACAGGAATTCTCCAATGCGGCGCACCCGTTGTTTTCCGCGCATGAGAATGCAGGCTTGCCCCAGTTGCCTTCTCCTGACACGATGTTCGTGAAATCGAAAATATTGAAGATTCTTCCGCCTTCAGCCCTGCTGCTCAGCAGGACACGTCCGTCAGGGAGTTCCTCGCATTTTGGCTCGTTGCCGTACAGGGCAGGCAATTGGTCAGCGCCTCCGAGGGCTTTCCAGGTCTGGCCGAGGTCGTCGCTGTAGATGACCCTGTTCCCGTTAGGCCTGGCGCACATCGCTGCATATATCCTGTAATGACTTCCGGCCTTGACCTGACGGCTCTGGAAAATCCTGCCGGAGCCGATGAAGCAGCTTTCCACACAGCCATCCCGGCATTCGTCGAACAGGGAATAAATGTCCTCAGTCTTCTCCTCCCAGTCGCTCCAGGTTTTTCCTCCGTCCGAACTCCTGATGCAGGCTATCCTGTTGGGATTCTTCCGGTTAGTCTCGGCTTTCCAATATACGGTCTGGCCGCATACCAGCATTACCAATATCTCTCCGGACTCCCTGTCCGCAACAATCGCAGGGTCACCGAAGCCGCAGTCCGTTGCTCCTTCTGTGCCGCTGCCTTCAATCACGACCGTCTCCCCGCCCCAGGATCTGCCTGAGTCCGGGGAACGGCGGGCGTGAATGTCCACCCTGCCGAACCCGATGTCCAGCCGGCAGTGCCTGTAGTCTGTGAGGGCCAGCAGGCTGCCGTCCGGGAGAGCCGCGATTGCCGGAATCCTGTACGGGATGCTGTCCTTGTTGCCGCTTTCGAAAAGAACGGTTCTGACGCCTTCCGGTTTCACGCCGCAGGACAATGCTGCGGAGAGCCCGCAAATGCAGGCTGCCATGAGGGTTATGACAGGGTGTTTCATAAAATTATGGATTAGAGCTCATTGAATTCGATTGCGAATCCGCCGCCGCGGGCCATCGTCATGGTCAGCACGTCAGATGACGTCACTGTCCTGGCCGAGATGACATAAGCTTGAGGATTGGTCTGATAATCAGCATCTTCGGCATCCGCGTAGATGACGGCTTCATACTGTTTCCCGGCATCGAGGAAATACAGTGGAACGTCGAGGGTCCTCTTCTCCTCGTCGGTAACGCCGCCGGCGAACCATTTGCCGGTCTTCTTGCCTTTGCGCGCTACCACGATGTAGTCGCCCGGCTCTGCCAGAAGATATTTGCTACGCTCCCAGTCCACTTCCACGTTCTTGATGAACTGGAATGCATCCATGAACTTCTCATAGTGCTCCGGGAAATCCGCGGCCATCTGGAGAGGGGAGTACATGGTCAGGTAGAGACCGAGCTGGTTGGCGATGGTGGCATTGACATGGCTGTTGTTCTTGCCTCCTGTCACCTTCCCCAAATCCATCTCGAAAATGCCAGGGGTGAAGTCCATAGGACCTCCGTTCAGCCTCGTGAAAGGCAGCACGGTCACGTGCATGGGCTGTGTGCCTCCGAACGCCTGGTACTCGGTTCCTCTTGCGGACTCGTTGCCGACGAGGTTAGGATATGTCCTGCACAGGCCGGTAGGACGAACAGCCTCATGGGCATTGACCATGATATGATGCCTTCCTGCTTCGGTCACTGCGTAGAGATAGTGGTTGTTCATCCACTGTCCGTAATGATGCTCCCCGAAAGGAAGGATGTCGCCCACGTATCCGCTCTTCACTGCGTCGTAGCCATATTGGTTCATAAGGTTGTATGCGGCTTCCATGTGCCTCTCGTAATTCCTCACGGATGAGGAGGTTTCATGGTGCATGAGCAGCTTCACGCCCTTCGAATGGGCATAGTCGTTCAGAGCCTTGATGTCGAAGTCAGGATATGGGGTGACGAAGTCGAAGACATAATCCTTGTTGCAGTTGGCCCAGTCTTCCCAGCCGATGTTCCAGCCTTCAACGAGGACCTGGTCGAAACCATGCTCTGCGGCGAAGTCAATGTAGCGGCGGACATTCTCATTGTTCGCGCTATGAGTTCCGTTAGGCTTGCATCCGGAGAAGTCGGTCTCCCCGAGATGAACTGAAGGGAGTTCGTCAGTGTAGGACCAGCTTCCTTTTCCGCTGATCATCTCCCACCATACGCCCACGTATTTCACCGGATGAATCCAGGACACGTCCTCGTATGCGCAAGGCTCGTTGAGGTTCAGCACGAGTCTGGATTCCAGCTGTTTGCAGGCGTCGTCCACTACCTGGATTGTCCTCCACGGGCTCTTGCAAGGGGTCTGCATGCGGCCTTTCCAGCCCTGAGCGTCAGGCGTGAGAGCGGACCTGAATGTCAATGTCTTCGGGTCGAGCACGAGATGCATGCAGGAATAGTTCACCAGTCCGGCCTCATGGATGTTCACATATAGCCCGTCGTCAGTCTTCATCTGGAGGGAAGTCTGGACTCCGGTCTTGGAGAACGGGGTCTGGGAAGAGTTTCCGCAGAACACAGTCTCGTAGATGCCCTTGATTTCGGACAGGCGGCATTTGGTATATTCGTATTCCTGGGTGTCGTAGTCGGCAGGAATCCAGATGGCCTCATTGTCCCCGGCCATGGCGAACTCGGTCAGTTCGTCCTTGATCACGAAATAGGCCATGTTCTTCTGCTCCGGGAATTCGTAGCGGAATCCCAGACCGTCGTCGAAGAGCCTGAAACGGACAGTCATCCTCTTGTCGGAAGAAGTCTGTACCAGATTGACTGCCAGTTCGTTGTAATGGTTGCGTATCTCTGATTCCTCGCCCCATACAGGATTCCAGGTCTCGTCGAAAGAGCAGGTGTCAATGCTCTCCACGGCAAATCCGTCGCGGAATGACCAGCATGGCTCATCGTCCACTTTCTGTATGTCATTCTCCCCAAAGACGATTTTCTGGGCCTTGAGCACGCCCCTGAACTCGTATCCGAGACGGCTCGGAAGGATAACTTCCTTGTCACCGAAGTTCAGGCTGTAAACAGGTTCGCCCTTTTCCGAAATGCAGAACTTCATGTTGAGGTTTCCGTCCGGAGAGCTGAGGGAAGCCTTCTCTGTCAGGGTTCCGGTCAATACGTCAGCCTGGGAGCAGGCCGTGAGGGCTGCCGTCGCAGCTATAATCAAATGTCTGAGTCTCATATCATTATTTTAATTTGAAATCTACTACCAATGCGCTTCTCGGGCTGACTTTCACCGGAGCTGAGAAGTCCACCTCCTCACCTGTGACTACATTCTGTCCGCTGACAAGAGCCGGAGAACCAGCCCCTCTGCGGGTTGCCCCGGCTGCAGTGAATTCAGCATAGTCGGCCCAAGGGACAATCTCGTTCCTGCGGGAATTGTTCACGAACACGAACACCACCTCATCCTCATTGTAACGGAAATATGCGTAGGTATTGTCCCTGCGGAGGAAATGAATCGTCTTGCCGTTGTGCACGGCGGTCGCTGTCTTGCGCCAGTTGAACATGGCCTTGGTGTAGTCGTGGACTTCCACTGCCACAGGATCTTCCTGCCAGTCGAGAGGGAAGTCGATGCGAAGGCCTCCGTGACCCTGGCTGCGGTCGCGGGATACGCCCATCAGCTCGTCAGCATAGAAAATCTGGGGTATTCCCCTGAGAGTGGCCATCAATGCCATGACGATTTTCTGGCGCGGAACGCTGTGGTTCAGCACGTCGGCTATGCGGTCAGTATCGTGGTTGCCAGGGAAAATCATCATGTTCGACATGTCGTGGTAATAAAGGTCGTTGGCCACGGCGTCGTATATCTTGACCATGCCCTCATCCCAATGTACGGTGTCACGAGGCATGCCCTGGCAGATGGCTGCCTGGAGAGGGAAGTCCATGATGCAAGGGAGGTTGCTGTTGAACCCGTCCTTGTTCGGATTGCCGTCCTGCCAGTATGCGAGCTGAGGCACGTTGCAGGTCCATACTTCACCGACAATATTGATGTACGGGTACTCTGTGCGGACGCTCTTGCACCACTCGCTCATCGGATATTTCTCATTGTAAGGATATGTGTCCACGCGGAGTCCGTCGAGACCGGCATATTCGATCCACCATACGGCCCACTGCTTGAAATACTGGAGCACGAAAGGATTGTCGAGGTTCATGTCAGGCATCGAGGTGTCGAACCATCCGCCTTCCATGTTGGTCTTGTCGAGGTCGGAGCAATAAGGGTCGTTCTGTGCGGAGAAAGCGCAGTTGCTGTGGGTATATTCAGGCCAGACGTGAACCCAGTCGTTGAACGGCAGGTCTGCCATCCACCAGTGCGCTGCGCCGCAATGGTTTGTGACAATGTCCATTATCATCTTTATGCCTTTCGCATGGCAGTCTGCCACAAGGCTGCGGTAGTCCTCGTTGGAGCCGAAACGGCGGTCGATATGGTAGTAGTCGGAACATGCATATCCGTGGTATGAGGAATGAGGCTCGTTGTCCTCGAGGAGAGGGGTGTTCCAGATGGCGGTCACACCGAGGTCTGCGAGGTAGTCGAGCTGGCTGCGGATTCCGGCGATGTCTCCGCCGTGGCGTCCGAAGAATGCCTCCTTGTCAACGCTTTCCATATTGCGCGGAACGGCGTCTATGCTCTCGTCCCCGTCCACGAAGCGGTCCGGCATTATGAGATAAATCATGTCTGCCGTAGTGAAGCTCTTCCTTTCGGCGGAGCCTTCCTGTCGCGCTTCTATGAGGTAAGGATATTTGAATTCGGCCTGTCCCTCCCTGCTGAACACGATGTAATATGTGCCAGGCTGGGCCGATGCGTCAATCTTCACGTCAACGAAGAGATAGTTAGGGCTGTCGGCCTTGTGGATGCCGGTGGCCTTGACACCCTTGCCTCCTTCTATGGAGACCTCGTATCCGGAAATCTCCGGACCCTGTACCAGAATCTGGAGAGGGGTCTTCATCCCGGTCCACCAAGAAAGCGGCTCTACTCTTGTAACTTGCTGTAAGTCAGCATCTGCTATGGATTCCGGATTGAACTGCGGCCCGGAGCAGGCCATAGCGCAGGCAGCTGATATTGCTAATGCCATAATGTGATGATGTTTCATATTAGTGCAAATTTAATTCATTTCACCATATATTCCCATGCGCCGAGGGAGAACGGAATCTCATCTCCGGCAGTTGTCCGGACAGATGCTTCCACCGGCTGGGCCGAGAGATTTGCAATCACCGTGACGGTGTCATTGCCGTTCATCCTCCTGAAAGCCAATACATTGTCATCTACGCTTTCAGTTCCGGAGGAGAGAATCTCGTACGAGCCTTCTTTTCCCGGCCTCAATGCCGGGTGGGAGTGGCGGAGCGCACAGAGTTCCCTGTATGTCGAAGTGTGGCCGTTCTCGTCCCATCCGCTGATCGGGTCTTTCTCGAAGAAGAGGAACCTGTGGTCGAAACCGACTTCCTGTCCGGTGTAGATGAGAGGCTGGCCCTGCGGCAATGTGAAAGTCAGGGCTGCCATCACCTCTGCTGCATCACCCATCCTCTCGAATTCTGAACCTGCCCAGGAATTTTCGTCGTGGTTGGAGGTGAACATCAGGCGGAATGCATCAGTTCCGAATCTTTCGACGTTGCGGCCAAGATAATTCCTCAGCGAATCGGCATTGGACCTGCCCTGTGCGATGGCGTTAAGCATGTGATGCAACTCCCAGGAATAGGATGCGTCGAATCCTGCCTCGTGGAGCTGCGGGTCTTCACCTTCGGCGAGCATATAGATGTGTCCGAATTCGTTCCTGAGGCTGTCTATGGTGCCTTTCCAGAAATCCATGGGCACTTCGCAGGCCATGTCGCAGCGGAATCCGTCGATTCCTCTCCTGAGCCAGAAACGCATCGATTCCCTCATTTCGTGGCGCATGTCCTCATTGTCATAGTTCAATGCTGCAATGTCTGTCCAGTCGTACTGCACGATGGTGTTGCCGAGGGAATCCCTCTCATACCAGTCAAGAGGCTTTCCGTCAATCCATTTCGCGTCCGGGGAGGTGTGGTTGGCGACCCAGTCGAGAATCACTTTGAGCCCGTTCTTGTGCGCTTCAGCAAGGAAAGCGTCGAAATCAGGGAGCTCTCCGAACTCCGGATTTACGTCACAATAGTCCGATATTGCGTAATACGAGCCGAGCGTACCTTTGCGCTCCTTGACCCCGATAGGGTAGATTGGCATAAGCCATACTACGTCAGTCCCGAGTTCCTTGAGCCTCGGCAGATGCTGTGCGGCGGCTGCGAGAGTCCCTTCCGGAGTGTATTGCCTTACGTTCATCTCGTAAATGACCGCATCGTATGCCCATTCCGGATGAGCCGGCTCCGCCTTTTCCTGCGAGCAGGATATGGACATCAATGTGCCCGCAATGGCGGCGAACAGTATAATGTGGTTTGTATTCATTGAATTATGGTTTTAGTTTCAGAAATCCACGAGCAGTTTCCACTCGCCTTCCTTCAGCACAATGTCGAATTTGTCTCCGGAGTATGTCTCCGTGCTGTCGAACCAGTTGTGGAATGGCCCGTCCACAGGAGGGTCCACCGTGATGGTCTGGGAGCCTTTCCCGAAATTGCCGGCCACGGCGAAATGCTTTCCTCCGGTCGAACCGTAGATGTATTTCCCAGGGAAATATGTCGTCGTCACCTGCCACCTGAAGTCCGCGTCCTTGGTGAAGAATTCAGGATTGGCGTTCCTGAACCCGAGGAGGCCTGCATAGGTGTCATAAAGGGCTTTCCTCTCAGGGATAGCGAGATATGCGTCCGTAACGACAGGTTTCTCTCCAGTCCGGTCATTATAGTTGATGGAATAGTCATAGCCGATTTCTCCGAACTGCCATATCATCTTCGGTCCCGGTACGAGCAGGAAGAATGCCGCATCACAGCCAGCACGGCGCATTGCCGTACCGAGCTTGTCGGCGCTGCCGCTCACCTGCGGAGCGTCAGGGCGTTTTCCGGTCTCCATCAGCCATACTCCCTTGACCTCAGGGCAGAAATATACGTCGTATGTTCCGGCTGCAGGCACCGCCATGTCCTGTGAGGACGAGCCGAGAGTCATGGTGTACTGGGTGTTGAGAGGCAGTTTGTAGCCCTTGGTGGATGCTCCGTAATTGTAGGCGTCGTTCCATTCCCCGTTGCCGCGGATCTTGAACATGTCGCTTGCCTTGAATGTCACGTTCTTCGCCACGTAGAAGACGTCGTCCGCCGTCATGGAAATGTCCTTGTCGGAAGCAGTTGATCCCCAGTTCGTGAGGGTTCCGCAGATGCCCCATGTTATTGTGGAAGCGTCCTCGGTCAGGCCGTAGCAGAGCCTCTCCTCGTCATGGCTTTCCATATAGCCCACGAAACCTCCGAACGGGGCGGTCGAATACATGTTGCTGAAATCGGCATTGCTTCCGGAAGCGGCTGTACGGTAAGCCCCGTTGCAGTTCCTCCAAAGCTGGATTCCGTATTCGGCGAGGACTTTCTCCTCGTCCCAGTCGGAGAGATGCTCGAATATCACTGCAGCATCGCTGTTCACTTCCCATACGGCGTCAGCGTAGTCTTTCAGGATGGCCACCCTGGAAGCATCGTAATGTCCCCATGCGGCAACGTCTGAGCCGCTGTTGTTCTGGGTGAATCCTTTGGTGAGGTCGAACCTGAATCCGTCCACCTTGTATTCCTTCAGCAGATACTGGAGGCTTCCCTTGACCATGTCCTTCACCATCGTGTTCTCGTGGTTGAAGTCGTGATATACGTTGTAAGGATGTGTGGCAATGGCATTGAACCACGGGTTGGATGCAGCTGTCCTCTCGTTGGCTGAATCCCAATACATCTTGGCCCAGGTGTGGGCTCCGGTCGCATGGTTGTACACCACGTCGAAAATCACTGCGATACCTCTTCCGTGGCACTCGTCGATGAATTCCTTGTACTGCTCCCTCGTACCGTAATATTTGTCGAGGGCGAAATAATGGTTCGGATTGTAGCCCCAGCTGTTGTTCCCGTCGAATTCCTGGACAGGCATCAGCTCTATCGCATTGACACCGAGACCCTGGATGTAGTCGAGCCTGGCTCTGGCGCCTGCAAGGTTCTGTGATTCAGTGAAATCCCTCAGGTGCATCTCGTAAATCACGAGGTTGTTGCGGTCGGCGATCTTGAATCCGTCGTTCTTCCATGAGTATGACGGCCTGTTTATCTGGAATGCCGAAATCAGGGCCTTGGCTCCGTCCGGGAATTCCCTTGTGCCAGGGATGTACTGGTCGTTCCACTGGTCGTAAACAATCTCGGTATAAGGGTCGCTGACGCGGATGTCTGAGCCTGAATCAGTGCCGAGCCTGTACTGGAATCTGTATTCCGTGTCACGGTCGAATCCGCTGAGGGTTATCCACCAGCAGCCAGCGGATTCATCGCGTTTCATGGCACCTTCCGGAACTCTCTTCCATCCGTTCCAGTCACCGACGATGTAGCAATATTTGTAATGGTTTCCGCCCTTGTTTTTCTCGTACAGCACGAATGTCACGGAACCGTCTGTATTGTAATTGATTCCGTATTTTGCTCCTGCCGGCATCGAGGCTTCCTCCACCGGGTCAGGGACGAATTCCTCCGCCTGGTACTTGTTGTCAGTGATAGTGCAGAACTGGTCGTCTCCGCTCTTGAGCTCCCCGTCGGCGCTTCTGACGAGGATTGCGAGGAGCCCGAGAGGGGTCTCGCCGCTTTTGAAGAATTCCCTTATGGAAGGAGTCAGCTCAAGCTCCCATTCGTTGGAACCCGTGGATTTGAACTTGCACCTGTCATTGTTCTCCGTCCACTGATATGGCACGAAGCTCCAGTCCGTCCTGTCGTCTCCCGGGACAATGATTCCGAGGTGGGCATAGAGGTCACCCTTGTTCCCGTAGAGAGGGGATGCCGTGCCCGGCCTGAATCTGATGGTGCAAGACTTGTCGGCGTCAGGGACTGCAGGATCCACGCTGATACCTGATGCCGGGTCTGGGGAAACGGTTTCACCGGGTCCCACTATCGGGACGTCCGGTCCTGTCGGGTTGTCAGGTGTGCTTCCCTTCACCTTTTCAGGTTCGCAGGAGAGTACGGAAAATGAGGCAAAAGCCGCAATGCAATACAAAAGAATTCTTCTCATGATCAGAAGGTGGTTTATAAGATTACTCAAGTTCCGCGGAGCGAAACAACTGCTTTTGAGGCCGGAATTCGCAACAGCGAAACTTGATTTAAATTAGCGAATAGAGGGACGGTCAGGTCCCTCTATCCTATAGTCGGCATTATGCCGTATTATTTGAGCATGCAGGTGAATGAAGGAGTGCTTCCGTGAGCCATGTCAAGTGTGATGACATAGGTTCCGGCAGTTTCCACCTTGATGTTTCCTCCGTCGTGGATGAGGACCCCGTCAGACAGGCCGAGATTGTATCCCCAATCCCCGTTGAAGCGGAACTTCCACTCGTCACCGGCTCCGAGCACAACCTCTGCAGAATATGTCAAAGTACTCTCGTCGAATGTCATAGGTGTTTCTTCTTTCCAGCCGGAGGCTGCGAACGAACCGATGATTCCAACAGTGGCAAGCGGTGTCGCGGTGGCAGTCATGTTCATGATGTCAACCTCCCAGTAATATGAGCCGTCGGCAATGAACATATTTCCGCCTGTCTCGGAAATCGAGTAAGCCGTTCCTTCGATGACGTTTCCGCCCATCCATACGCTTCCGTTCTTCACGAACTTGAATCCCTGATCGCCATTATACATCGTCGCATAGCCTTTGTAGATTCCTTTTGATGGATCCTTGAGATATACCTTCATGTCATCTGTCGGGCTCCAGGTGTGTCCTGAGTAGTTACCTGCCATCACGAGCCAGTCAGGCATGTTGACATCCACTGCATTGATCTTCAGGTCAGATGTGGACGCATTCAGGATAATCTTGTAAGTTGCGTCAGCCTTGGTCATCGTGATGTTGCCGCCGCCGAAGTCCACCTTGTCAAGAGTTCCGCCGAATGAATATGTCCAGTCGGAGTTGAAGCGGAACTTGAATCCAGTCTCTGAAACGAAGTCCTGCTCAGGTGCTGTCCAGGTTTTTGCATCGGCATCCCACTCCATAGGTACGCCGGCACCCCAGCCGTTGAAGTCACCGATGAGCTCGAGATTCTTCACTTCTACCATTTCGATGGTGTTGAACTTCTTGTTCAGCTTGATGAAATAGAATCCTGAAGGGCAGACGATGTTTGCGCTCGTCTGTCCGTTTCCGGTGACGTGTGCGAACTCTGTTGCAGTCCCGTCAATGGTGCAGCCCTTCATCTCGGATACGATGTTATCGATACCGAAGTCAACCCCGGACCATGAAGGGGCGGCGCTGAATTTGAATTCAACATCTGTACCATCCTCAGTGGTCAGGTCTATGAATCCTTGATATACACCTTTCTCTTTTGTTGACGCCGCGAGGGTAGGTGCATCAGCAGGATTCCACACCGGATTCTGATGGCTGCCCGGAATCCATATCATTTCAGGGAATGTGGCTACGTAGGTGGTCACTTTCAATGTCACGGTGTTGGAAGGAATTCCCTCAGGAATGCTCTCGCAGTAAGCCATCACATGAAGTTCAACTTCTGATTCTGCCTCTTCCACTCCGCCTGCTGCTACTACAGCCTCGTTGAGTGCATCCACTGTGGTGGACCAGCTTGTACCGTACAGGTTGGAAGCGAGAACTTTCTCATCGCCTGCACCGATCTGCATCACTACACCGTAGGTAACGTCCTCTCCGTAGGTCATCCTTGCATCGCTCCAGCTGAGGAGATCAAGAACGCCGGCAGGGTTCTCCTTGTCCAGCACGATTGGTTCGGATGAAGCCTCGAGTACCGGAGCCACGGCATTGTCATAAACATATACCTTGATGGAGATTTCGGCTGATGTATATACATTGCCTTCGTCATCCTTGATGCTTGCATATACTGACAATGTGTGTGTTGAGTTCTGCTCGAGCTGGAAGTTGCTCTTCAGGAACTCCCTGAAAGCGGTCTTTGAGGAGGTATAGAAAGTCTCCTTGAGATTCTGTGCGAGGACGACTTCTTTCTCCCCGTTCTTCACGTAGAGGCTGTATGTATAGACCTCCGCGTCGATGAATCTTGCGGCTGACCAGGAGAATGTCACAGCCTCTGAAGTTGTGCCCTCTGTGATCAGGATGTCGGAGTGGACATCCATGACAGGTGCGACAGGTGCGGTCGAGAATGCGTCATTGCTCTCGATGGTGCAAGATGCTGCCGCGAAGCAGACTGCCGCTGAAGCCAATATGTTTCTTATTATTTTCATGATTCAGTCCTTTTATTGTTTTTCATACACGACCACGAACGGGGTCCTGTTTGCGTAGAGCTTGACGATATAGTCACCGGTACCAGGGGTAGGGTTGTTGTTACCGCCCTGGGTGAGCTCGAATCCGCCTTCGATGTCGGAAGAAGCGGCTGCGCTGCCGTATTTGAGATTCCAGCTCTTGTCAAGCCTGAGCAGCCAGCCTTCTCCGCCTTCGGTGAATGAGATCACAGGTGATACCCATACGTTCTCGGCAGGATCATAGGTGAACAGTTCATCGTCTGCCCATCCGTTGAATTGTCCGATGATGCCGACGCGGCTGATGACCTGCTTGCTGACAGTCTTCTTCTTGGTGTTGATGTTGAGCCAGAGGATAGGCTCCTCAGCAGGAACGGAGAAGTTTCCGTCGCTGTTGGCAGGATCTGCAACCTCCCATCCGTCAGCTACATAGCCGTCGTTCATACCTACCCAGCTGCCGCTTTCGTCAACGACCTTGAAGTAGTAAGGAGTTTCGTCAGGGTTGGATACGTCCACGAGGATCTTGTACTGGTTGGTACCTGCTTCCATTTCCCATACCATGGTTCCGAACTGTGACCATCCCTGATATTTTCCAGGAAGCCAGATGTTCTTCTTAGGAGGAAGGTAGGTATATACGCTATAGGAAATCGGGCTTGATACGAGGGCATCAGTGGTCTCTGAGCCGTAGATGTTGGCCTCTACATAGGACTCGATTATCACGTTCTGGTTTTTCGGACCGCCGAGGTCGTTGCAGATGACACCCACGATGTCACCTTTGGAGATGGTCAGGCGGTTGTTGTAGGACTGTCCGAGGAGGGCGGTCTTCTCGCCGAGCCTTGCATAGAGAGAGTATTCAATCTGTGTGGCAGCGCCGAAATCAGCTGCGCTCCAGGAGAACACCACTTTCTCAACGTTGGATGTATTGCCGTCAGAAATGATGTCAGCCATCTCGGAGAGAACCGGCTTTACATTGGTTTCTGCGGTGCCGATCTCTGTCCTGTCCAGATCAATCGTACAGGAAGCGAGCAGTGATGCGGCTGCAAAAAATGATAAATATTTAATTGCTTTCATAATCAAAGACTCAAATTCTAATAACCAGGGTTCTGTTTAAGATTGCTGTTGGCGCTGAGGTCGCTCTGGATGATAGGGAAGATGGTCTTGTATTCAGGGATTGAGACCTTTCCGTTGAGCACGCCTCCCTTCTGGGTCCAAGGATAGCTCATGGACGTGAAGTAGCCGTATCTTATGAGATCCACGCGGCGGTGACCCTCCCACATGAACTCGCGTGCCCTTTCGTCAAGCAACCAGTCGAGGGTGATGTCGGCAGGAGTTACCACACCGGCGCGGTCGCGGAGCTCCTTGACATAGCTTATTGCGGTAGCGTCCTTGACATTGCCGCCGTTCAGGCGTGCATCAGCCTCTGCGTAGTTGAGATACATCTCAGCGAGACGGAAGATAGGCATGTCGGTGGATGAGAGCTTGTAGTTTCCTGCTGCGCCCTCAGGCTGGTCGAGTGTGCCCTTTGAATTCAGGCCGTTGTATTTCCAGCAGAGCCAGCCGGTAGCCATGAGGGACGGGTCGAATGCCTCCTCGTTGCCGTTGTTCGTGAAGAATGCGCGCTGGTCGCTGGTTGCGCGGTTGTAGCCGTAGACATTGTTCTTGTTGCCCCATTCAACGTCCTTGAGTTCGAATCTTGCAACGTAGTCTGCCGGTACATGGTAACCAGCCCAGTTCTCGGCGTTGATCTTGCCTTCGGCAATGCCGAGGTCGGCTCCGATAAGGAGGTTGCAGGCTTCGTTCATGGAAGCGGAAGTGAATGTGGTGGTACCGCCCCAGCTCTGGGATGAAACGCGGTCGTAAGCCACTGCGAAGATGAATTCGTCAGCTGAACCGTTGGTGGTGTTGTCCTGGCGGAACAGGTCTGAATATGGCTTGTGGATGCTGTAGCCCATGTCGATGACCTTCTTGGAAGCATCCTTTGCGTCCTGCCATCTTGCGGTGCCGGTGTACACCTCAGCGTTGAGGTACATACGGCTGAGGAGAGCCCAAACGGAGCCCTTTGTAGGCCTCGGGTAAGGAACTGCACCCTTTTCAGGCATTGCGCTCTCGTCTGATGCGAGGTCGAGAAGCTCGGTCTCGAGCCAGTTGAAGAGGTCTGCCCTCTGGATCTGTACAGGGTTGGCGCCTCCGATATTCTCAGGCATAGGGAAAGGAGGGTTTCCGAACTCGTCCATGAGTATGTAGAAGAACAAAGCCCTGTGGAATCTTGCCTCGGCACGGTAGCCGGCGACAGTCTCCTTGAGATGTCCCTGTCCGCGGGAGTCGAGCTTGCTTTCGGTGGTCTGGAGAAGGTACTCGTTTACGAGGGCGATGGCCTTCACCGCACGGGTGTAGACAGCCACCATGGCGTCATTTGTACCTGAACCCCATGAGTCGTTCTGGAGGTCGCTGAGGTAAGAGTCACCCCACACGCATTTGAGGGCGTCGCAGGTCATCTCGTTGAGATTGAACCACTGCCTGAGGAACTCTGACTGTCCGGCATCGGAGAAGCCGAGGTCGTTGGAACCCGGGTCATCCTGGCCAACGAGCATGTAGTAGCCGTTGATGTATGCAAGGGCGCTGAGATAGTTGGACTCATCCGCATATGCGTTCTCCGAAGTGAAGTCGGTCTCGTTCAGAGGCATCGTGTCCAGATCTCCGAGACATGATGTGAACGTCAGCGCGAGAGCAAGGATAAGTATTTTGTTCAATATTTTCATAATGTCTTCCCTCCTTAGAATGTGATGTTAAGACGGATTGTGTAGAGACGAGGACGAGGATAGATTTCTGTGTCCACGCCGTCCGTGTCGTTGATTTCAGGATCGAGACCTGAATATTTGGTGAATGTGCATACGTTCTGCACTGAACCTGCGAGACGGATCTTGAGATCGTTCTTGAGGTTGAAGGTATATCCGAGGTTGATGTCGTCGATCTTGAAGAAGGTTGCGTCCTCGATGAAGAGGTCTGAATACTTCTGGCTCTCGGCTGTGGAAGCGTGCCAGTTAGGAATCAGCCACTCGCGGCTCAGGTTGTTGATGTATGACTTGGTGTAGTCATCGCTGTAGGATGAAGCATAACCCATTGCGTTCTTGTTGATGAGCTCTGCTCCGATGGCTCCGTGTCCGTTGAGACCGAGATCCCAGTTCCTGAACCTTACCTGGGTGTGGATACCGTAGTATGCCCAAGGTGTAGGGCTGCAGCCTGTCAGATAGCGGTCCTCTGAGTTCACGACTCCGTCACCGTTCCTGTCCACGAGGGCATTCTGGATAGGGTTGCCGTCAGCATCGTAGAGCTGCTCGTACAGGTAATAAGTATAAGGAGCGTAGCCTGCCCTGTGGAGGGAGGTGAAACCTACGTTGGAACCCATTGACTTGCCGACCTCGACTCCGAGATAAGTGTCGTCGTCATTGGTGAGCTTGGTAATCTTCACGTCCTGGAAGGTGATGTTTCCGCCAATCTCCCAGTGCCAGTCCTTTGTCTCGACCGGAATGAAGTTGGCTGAAATCTCGATACCCTTGTTCTCCATGTTTCCGATGTTGGAGATAATCTGCTTTCCGAAGTTGGAACCGAGAGGAATCGAAATATTGTTGAGGAGATCGTAGGTCTTGCGGAAATATCCCTCGACGCTACCGGTAATCCTGCCGTTGAGGAATCCGAAGTCGATACCCACGTTGGTAGTCTCGGTGGTCTCCCATTTGATGTTAGGGTTGTATGCGAGAGGGGAGAGCACGCTGAATGACTGTCCGTTCTGGCCCATAGGATACTGCATGGTCACTGAAGATGACTTGTAGTATCTTGCGAGGTAAGGATAGTAGTCGTCACCGATGTCCTGCTGACCTGTGCGGCCCCAGCCCACGCGGAGTTTCAATGCTGATACGGCGTGGCTGTCCTTGAGGAAGCTCTCGTTGGCGATGTTCCATGCAAATGCTGCTGAAGGGAAGAAGCCCCATCTGTTCTTGGATGAGAAACGGCTGGATGCATCACCTCTCGCGGTGAATGTGAAGAGGTACCTGGAATCATAGCTGTAGTTGATACGCCCGAAGAATGAAAGGAGATAATATTCCTTTGCGTCAGTAGGAGCAATGTAGTACTCTCTCTCCCTGTCGTTGTTGTAATACTGGGAGTCATCGTACCTTACGTAGTTGTGCTGCCATGAGTAACCGGCCATCGCATTGAAATTGTGCTTCTTGCCGAATGTCTCATTGTAGTCCACGTAAGCCTCGAGGAGCATGTTCCTGTTGTAGTTTGTGTACTCTTCGTAGAGGTCAGGTGCGCTGCGGAGAGAACCCACAGAGCCGAGTTCGTTGTGTTTGGTTCCGTCTGTCCTTGCGACATCGAGACCGAGGTTGAGGTTTGCCCTGAGGGACTCGAGACCGTGTACCTTGTAGTCGATCTGGAGGTTGCCGACACCTCTCCATGTATGTCCGTAGTTCACATAGTCATATACTGAGGAGAGAGGGTTGGTGCTTGCCATTGTGTTGGCAGTGCCTGCCGAGAGCCAGTTCCAGTAGCCGTTGGAAACGACAGACCTGTCGATATTTCCTTCAGCGTCAGTGAAATACTTAGGCTTGGTAGGGTCGAATGAGAGGGCGCTGCCCACTGCATTGTTGGCCCAGTTGGTGTGCTGGTAAACGGCCTTTGCATTGAAGTTGATTGAAAGATGATCGTCAAAGAACTTCGGAGAGAGGCTGATGTCGAGGTTTGCCCTCTGGTTGTCACCGACCTTGATGGTGGCCTGGTCGTAATTGTAACCGAGGCTGGCCCTGAAAGGAAGCTTGCCACCTGAATAGAGGCTGAGGTTATGGTCGGTATTGATGGCGAGCCTGTAGATTTCGGACTGCCAGTCAGTGTCGTATGTCGTTCCGTTTACTCCGAGCAGGTGTGCGGACTCCGGCCTGTACTGCTGTATGTATTCAGCGAATTCCTTGCCGTTCATCATGTCGATGACGTCAGCGTTCTGCTTGAGGGAGGCACTGCCGTTGTAGCTTACGTGGAGGCCTTTGCCCTTGCCCTTCTTGGTGGTGATGATGATCACACCGTTGGAAGCGCGGGAACCGTAGATGGCGGTTGCGGAAGCATCCTTGAGGACTGAGTATGATTCGATGTCGTTAGGATTCACGGTTGCGAGAGGGTCTCCCATTCCTGCTCCTCCGTCTTTCGTGACAGGTACACCGTCGATGACGATGAGAGGGTCATTGGAAGCTGTGAGGGAAGCGGCGCCGCGGATGCGGATGGTGGAAGATGCACCAGGCTGTCCGTTGGCAGGAGTGATGAGGAGTCCGGATACCTTGCCCACGAGCATGGAGCTCGGAGATGTGACTGCACCCCTGTTGATTTCTTCGGCCTGGATTGCGACAACCGAGCCTGTCATATCGTCTTTCTTGACAGTACCGTAACCGATGACCACTACGTCGTCCAGGAAGAGGGCGTCCTCGCTGATGAGGATTTTCGCAGGCATCTGGGATGCGGTGAATGTCTGTGTCGAATAGCCGATGCAGCTAACTTCTACTATAGCGTCGGCGCTGGACACCTTGAGGATGAAGTCTCCGTCAAGACCTGTGGACACGCCATTGGTGGTCCCTTTTTCAAGGACTGTGGCACCGATGACAGGCCCGGCCTGATCGACGACTATTCCTTTGACCTCATATCCGCCCTGGGCGAATACAGGCGCAGCCAATGTGCATGAGAACACCAAGGCTGCAAATAGAGTCATTATTCTATTCATAGAGGATTTTGTTTGGTTATTTATATTATTGTTGTTCAATTCTTTTCTCCTTTACGAAGAATACTGAGATTGCCGCGATGAACATGAATGCAGCTGCTATTCCTATCATCCATGCGGCAGCCTGGCTGTCAACCGTCACCTTCTCCACGGCGCTCATGGTCTCGTATCCGCGTCCGGAGAGAATCGAGTTCTTCACAAGGCTGACAACTGAACCGCCCACGAGGCCCATCACGATCTGGGGAATGGTGATGGTGAAGTTGAAAATGCCCATGTAGGCTCCGCTGCTGCGGGCGTCAATGGCACGGGACAGGATGGAATAAGGCATTGCCAGAATTCCGGCCCATGCAATTCCGATGAAGACCATCGGCACCATCAGCAGGTACTGGTTGTGTATCAGGGTGAGTCCGAGATATCCCACGGCTCCGCTCAGGAGGCAGGCTGCATAGACAGGCTTGTTGCCGAACCTGTTGGCAATCTGTGTCATGAAGATGGAAGCGATGCAGGCAGGAACGGGATAGACAGCGTTCAGCACTCCGGTCCAGGTCTCGGCGGCCCCGATATTGACTGAAGTTCCGGCTGCGTCAATGAACGCGCTGGTAATGAGCGGTTTGAGGTAGTTCCACATCAGGAATAGGGCGGCCCATGAGAAGAACTGGGTCACGCCGAGCTCCAGCATTGTCTTCGGGATGTTCCTCATCAGGGTGATGAATCCCGGCTTCTCTGCAGGAGCTGCGCTTGCCTCCTCTGTCTCATTGTACTCCGCGAATTCGGCTGGCGGATATTCCTTCACCTTGAAAGCTGTAACGAGGACAGTCAGCAGCAGGATGCCGCCTCCGATGTAGTATGAATATGCAATGTGCTTCGATACTCCGCCTTCCACTGCGCTGTCGGATACTCCGCACCAGGTCATGATCAGCGGGAGCAATGCCCCGATGACCGCTCCGAGGTTGATGAGGAAGGTCTGTATCACGAATCCTTCCGTCTTCTGGGAATCGTCCAGCATATCGGTCACGAGAGCCCTGAAAGGCTGCATCGTAACGTTGAACGAAAGGTCCATGAACAGGAGGATGAGCGCGCCCATTGCAAGTGGCGCAAATGCCAGAAGGACAGGGCAGTTAGGCATCAGGAGCAATGCAATCGTCGAGATGATGGCCCCGCCGAGGATGTACGGAATCCTGCGTCCGAACCTGGTCCATGTCCCGTCGGAGAACATTCCAATAATCGGCTGGATGATGAGTCCTGCCACAGGCGCAGCCAGCCAGAAATAGCTGAGATGGCTGAGGTCAGCTCCAAGAGACTGGAGGATGCTTGATGTGTTCGAGTTCTGGAGGGAGTAACCTATCTGCACTCCGAGGAATCCGAAACTCAGATTCCATATCTGCCAAAATGATAATTTCGGTTTTTTCTTCATGTCCGGCTATCAGTTCTAATGTTTTTGCGGAATCTTCTATTTGGATTCCTAAATCGTTTGGCAAAAATAATTTTTCTGCCTGATATATAATATACGCGTATGACGAACGGCGTGATATTCGAGACGGGCGGGTGAAAACTTGCGACGAATGAAAACGTTTTTTTGGACTTTTCGCAACATATTTCTATCTTAGATGCCGAAAATGAGACAAGTAAGCGCACAAGGAATCATTCATGTCTTCGCGGCCCTTCACGCCGTGACGACGATATCGTGCCGCCTGGTGGGGATGAACGATGAATTGCTGCTTACTCTGCTGACCATGTTCATGGTCGTCCTCGTGTGCCTCAGGCGGAATCTGACCCTCGAATTCACTGCTGCCATCATCATTCTCGTCAATGTCATAGGTTACATCCTCGGCATCAAGTGCGCGGACCTTATAGGCATGATTTTCAGCTCCGGGATAGCCGTTCATGCCATCTCTACGGCACTGACCACGGAGATTATAGGATGGGGCGCCCTATGGGCCGGCAATTTCCTCCACAGGTTCCAGCATCCCGGGGACAAGGTCTGGGCTCCGCGTATCACATGGCTTGTATTTACAGTCGTGGCAATATTTCTGTTCAGGTTCTCCATCCTGGCGCTTGCGAGGCTCGACATATTCACGGACGGAATGATGTCCGATATGTTGAAAGCCTTCCTGTCGAACTTTCCGGCCATTATCATCATTCTGTGTATCAATCTCATATATGTGAGATTTGCGAAGCCTGGAGTTGACCGGGGCGTACGTCCTTCGAGGCTTCTTCCGCTGACTCTGTTTATTTTGGTATGTGTCGTGGTCGGGACTTTCCTGGTAGGCTACGGGCTGCCGTTCTCTTTCGGAAGGATTGCCGAGTGGCAGGGAATGCTCTCGTTGGCCGTGGTTATGCTTATATCCGAGGTGGTCATATATGTGCTGGTGTACATGCTTGAATACCTCTGGACGTCGAGGCAGGCCCTGAAAGCCGAAAAACTGAAACGGCACAAGGCCCAGTTCGAGTACATGAAGCTGAAGCAGCAGGTGGATCCGCATTTTCTCTTCAATTCCCTCAATGTCCTGGACTGTCTCGTAGTGGAACAGAAGACGGAAGAGGCCAGCACGTTCATCCACAAACTGGCCGGAATGTACAGGTACATGTTGAAAAACGAAGGTTCGATGAGGATAAGCCTCAGGGAGGAAATGGCATTCGTGAACATGTATGCGGACCTGATGAAAGTCCGGTTCCAGTCCGGCTTCGTGCTGAACGTCTCCATACCGGAGGAATTCCTCGGACGATGTGTGATACCTTGCTCGCTGCAGCTTCTGCTCGAGAATGCGCTCAAGCACAATTCTGCCTTGCCTTCGGATCCTCTCGTGATTGACGTGGTGGCTACGGACGGATATGTGACAGTGAGCAATACCCTCCATCCGAGACGTTCAGGGGGGGGAACTGAGGAACCGTCCACCCATGTAGGCCTGAACTATATCAGGCAGCAGTACATGGACCTGGCCGGCAGGGGGATTGAAATACATGAGGAGGGTAATGTATATTCAGTAACGCTTCCTTTAATATAAGTTGTTGAGTATTAATAATATACGATATTATGAAAGTTCTGATAGTCGAAGACGAGCCTATGGCGCAGGCAAATCTCTGCCGAACATTGCTCAAAAGCTATTCTGACATCGAAGTCGTCGGAATGACTTCTTCCGTAAACGAGACTGTCTCGTGGCTCCGGACTCCGGGCAATGACCCTGACGTGATCTTCATGGACGTGGAACTCTCCGACGGGGACTGCTTCGAGGTCTTCAGGGAGGTCGATGTCAATGCCAAGGTCGTGATGACAACGGCCTATGACAATTATGCGGTCCGTGCCTTCGAGGTGAACAGCATAGACTATCTGCTCAAACCGATTGAGAAAGAGGCCCTCGACAGGGCGGTAGATCGTTGCCGCCGGGCTGCCTCCAATACCGATTTGGGTGCTCTCCTCAAAACGATTGCCAGCCCTTCTCCGGGGGACTACAAGCACAGGTTCATGGTGAGGCTCAATGACAAGATTCTTCCGGTCCCGGTCTCTGGCATCGCCTATTTCATCTCCGAGGACAAGGTGACCTGGATGTATACGGCTGAAGGCGCGAAATATATTCTGGACCAGTCACTTGACATTCTTTCTTCCCAATTGGATCCTGCAGAATTCTTCCGCGTCTCGAGAAGTTGCATAATAGCTTCGTCCGCTGTGAAAAGTATAATTAAGCTTCAGGGCGGAAGGCTGAAAATCAACCCCCGCCCCGAGAATCCTTCAGAAATACTTGTCAGCCGGTCGCGTTCTGACGATTTCCTGAACTGGATGGAATCCAGATGATTATTTACGTCCGCAGTCGCGTGTCATCTTCCGGATATCCGTCGTGACATCGTCCGCAAGAAGAGCCTCGAGAGTCATCTTCATCCTGTATCTCCAATAGTAAGGCGAGATGGCAGGTACGTTGATGCGCTCGTCCTCAGGTTTCTCCATGCAAAGCTCAGGCTTGATGGAGAGATAGTCCTGAAGCGGCAGGATGCAGAATATGGATGCTGACTGCAGATGCATCATCAGGATGCTCCTGCATGTGTCAGGACCGCAGTCTGCAGGCGCATCCCCGTATTTCCCGAGAATGCTGTTCCAGAATCTCCTGGTGACGTCCCTGTCTTCGTGCCACCAGGCCCTGAGAGGACTCATGTCATGAGTGGAAGTCGCGCAGACGGAGAAATACGGATAGCTCCATGTGTCAGCGAACTCCCTTGACGGGTCTTTCGGCATTCTCTCAATCTCAAGAGACAGAATCTTCAGCTCCCTCATTACGTCAGGAACGCAGTCCGGAATCATTCCGAGGTCCTCTCCGCAGGCCAGCATCCCGGTGGAAGCCAGCAGGTCAGGCAATTTTCTCATGGCCGAATCCTTCCAGAAGATATTGTGGCGGCGATAGAAGAAATCGTCATACAGAGCATTGAACGCATCTTTCTGCCACTGAGGCAGATTCCTGTACCGTTCCGTATTCTGGGCTGCGATTCTCGGATGCCAGAATCCCTTGCGCCTCGGATCCTCGAGAAAAAGAGTGTTCAGCGAGTCTTCCGTGTACCATCCGGTGCCAATGTCGAAGCCGCGCTGCTTCAGCTCGTCCACGCTGAAAGGCAGGGCAGGATTGAAATGTCCCATCAGTCCGCTTTTAGCCCCTGCAGGGATTTCCCAGATACGGAAGAATCCCAGTATGTGGTCAATCCTGAAAGCATCGAAATACTGCTCCATGTTCTTCAGGCGGGCTTTCCACCAGGCGTAGCCGTCCTCTTCCATCTTGTCCCAGTTGTATGTAGGGAATCCCCAGTTCTGGCCGTCCGCGGCAAACGCATCAGGCGGTGCACCGGCCTGTGAATCGAGATGGAACTGTGTCGGGTTCTGCCATGCGTCCACGCTCGTGCGGCTCACCCCGATAGGCAGGTCTCCCTTAAGAATCACTCCGAGTGAGTGCGCATAGTCTCTTGCCTCCTTCAGCTGGCGGCTGAGATGGAACTGTACGAAAGAGTGATAATCAGCTTCCTCCCTGTTTTCGGCAATCAATCCCTCAATCTTCTTTGCGCTGTATTTTGCGTATTTTCCCCATTTTGACGGGTCTGCGGTGCCGGTCTCCTTAGTGAGAATCCTGTATGCGCAGTAGGCGTCGAGCCAGAATTTGTTCTCTATGTAGAATTTCCTGTAGGCCGCGGACTCCGAAGTCTTCGCCCAATTGGTTGCGAATGACTTGCGCATCAGCTTGTCTTTCAGTTCGTTGACCCTTTCGTAATCCACCTGTGGCAGGGCCTCCAGCTCGGCCTGCAATTTCTTGTATGTCTTGTCTTTCCTGACCCCTGCGTCCGTAAGCCTGATGAACTGCGGATGAAGGGCGTAGATGGAATTCGCGCTGTAAGGATAAGAGTCTGTCCATGTCCCGGTAGCCGTGGTGTCGTTCACCGGCAGCAACTGGATGATGCGCTGTCCTGTGGCGGCAGCCCATTCGGCCATCTTCTTCAGGTCGAGAAAATCTCCGATACCGAAACTCTCCTCAGTCCTGAGCGAGAATACCGGCACGGCGGTACCGGCGCATTTCCAGCCCCTGCGGTACATTTCACCGGCATCACTCCAGACCTCTCCGTCCTCTCCCTGCCTTACACTGAATGCCCCTCCTGCAAACGCGGATGTGTGGAACGGTGCATTCTCGGGAATGTCCGACCATCTGTCCTCTATCTCGACCTTCTGCGGCAGTCTCCCGTGACCCAGGTCCCTTGTTCCAGCCACTGTCCTGTTACGCCATTCCCTTCTCGTTCTAATACCGTCCTTCCATACTTCATAATGATACGGCTCGTACAATGCCTTTTCCGGCGTCCTGGCCGTCAGCCTTGCTGTCCAGATGCCGCCGTCCCCGTATTTCATGAAAACATGTTTCTCCCCGAGGACGAGCACGAGTTCCTCTCCCCAGGTTGTACGGTATTCAATTTTGAATTTCAGAATCATAATTAATTTTAGTGTGGTTTGTTTCCGCTAATATAATAACATTGCCGTTATATGTCTGCAATCATTGCGGAATTCCGCGACGAACGGCGCAGTTTTGGCGATGACCGGTCTGTCTTCCTCGGGAATGCCATCTTCTGCCAATCTGTCAGTTATCCGATGTGGCAGATAATTTGCTGATGGCAGATGCGTACCCGCTGGGGATACGGTCCCGGCAGGGACAATGTCATGCTGTGGCTCATATTGATAGCGACCCTTTACGGGATATTCACGGGCAGGCGCTTGAAACTGAAGAAGATCGAGCCTGACCTGAAGTTCTTTGAGGTCTTCATGACCAAGTCGCGTATCAGGAAGCGCCACGGCAGGATTCAGGATGATAAAAATGATGAAAGATACTATGAAACAGACAAAAAAGGAACTCGAAAAAGAGAAAAGGAAGGCTGAGGCAGCCAAGGAAGCCTCGGAGGAGAAGGATGTGAAGGAAGGCAATGAAACCGGCGGGGAGAAGCCTGAAACTGAAGAATCCAAGGCGGAGCCGGAGGACAATCTTGAAAAACGCAATCAGGAACTCGAGGCTGCCAACAGGGAACTGGCGGAGAAACTTGCCCGCGAGAAAGACGATTACATCAGATTGATGGCTGAATTCGAGACATTCCGCAGGCGTACTGCAGAGGAGAAACTCGAGCTGGTCAATTCCGCTGCTTCCGAGACTATCAAGGGGCTTCTTCCGGTGCTCGATGACTGTGAGCGGGCATTGGAACTCCTCGAGAAATCCAGCGATGAGGCTGCAAAGGAGGGTACTGGCTTGATATACACGAAGTTGATGCAGTACCTGAAGAAGAAAGGACTCGAGAAAATCGAGGCCAAGGGACAGAAATTCGATACGGATTTTCATGAGGCGGTGGCCCAGGTGCCGGTTCCGGAGGAGGACAAGAAAGGTCTGGTATTCGACGTTATCGAGACCGGCTATACCCTTGGAGGAAAGATTCTTCGCTACGCAAAGGTTGTGGTAGGGGTGTAATGGTTCTGGAGGATTTGACCTATGGCAGAGAAAAGAGATTATTATGAAGTGCTCGGCGTGGATAAAAATGCCACGGCTGACGATATAAAGTCCGCATACAGGAAAATGGCCCTCAAATGGCATCCTGACCGTTGGGTGAACGGCACGGATGCCGAGAAGAAGACTGCCGAAGAGAATTTCAAGGAGGCTTCCGAGGCGTACAGCGTACTCAGCGATCCTGACAAGAAGGCAAGGTACGACCGTTTCGGACAGGCCGGACTCGGTGGAGACGGTGCACCTGACTTTAGCGGCGGTTTCGGCAATCTCAACGATATCCTGAACGATCTCTTCGGAGGCGGAGGTTTCGGGGGATTCAGCGGCTTCGGAGGTTTCGGCGGATTTGGAGGCGGACAGAGAGGCGGTGCCCAGCAGCGCGTGATGCGGGGCAGGGATATCCGTACCAGGGTGCGTCTCACGCTTGAGGAAATAGCAGCAGGTGTGGAAAAGGAAGTCACTATTGAGAGAAACGAACAATGCCCGGACTGCGGCGGCAAGGGAGCCGTAAATGCATCCGATGTCAAGACTTGCCCTGTATGTCACGGAACGGGTCAGGAACAGAGGGTCACCAACGGATTCTTCGGGCAGACCATCACATATACTACCTGTTCGAGATGCGGCGGTGAAGGCCAGGTGGTCTCCAATCCTTGCCGTAATTGCGGTGGTACCGGTCTCGTGCGCAAGCGTGTGACTGTCAAGGTCAGGATTCCGGCAGGTGTGGAGGACGGCATGCAGCTGACTCTCAAGGGAGAAGGACATGCTGCCAAGGCCGGCGGCATCAACGGGGATCTCCTCGTGGTCATCGAGCAGATTCCTCATCAGGAACTCAAGAGGGAAGGCAAGAACCTGTTCTACTCCAAGATTATCTCCGTCACGGATGCAATCCTCGGAACCGAGGTGTCAATACCGTGTCTCGACGGCAATTATAGGATAAAGGTGGAGCCGGGAACCCAGTCCGGAACTGTTGTACGGCTCAGAGGCCGCGGACTGCCTGCTGTCAAGGGATATGGAAGCGGTACCGGAGATTTGTATGTAAAATATCTTGTATGGATTCCTAAGAAATTGAAATCCAATGAGAAAGCAGCGCTTGAATCCATGCGTTCGAGCGATTCGTTCAAGCCGGACCTGAGCAGGGAGGACAAAAATCTTTTCGATAAAATGAAAGAAAACTTCTAAAAAGTTTGCGGAAAGAAAAAATATTCGTACATTTGCAGTCCCATTAACGAAGCAACCTCTTACGACCGTTGAGTGAATCAGTAACGTTGCGCTTAAAAATTTTTTAGAAATGGATTTGATAAAAGTTGTAGAGCAGGCTTTTACAAACGGTAAAGCTGCCACATATCCTAAGTTCAAGGCTGGTGACACGCTCACAGTCACATACAGGATCAAGGAGGGAGACAAAGAGAGACTCCAGAAATTCAAGGGTGTTGTCATCCAGATCAGCGGATGCTCTCCTTTCACCAAGACTTTCACCATCCGCAAGGTATCTGGCGGTGTAGGTGTAGAAAGGATTTTCCCGTTCGAGTCTCCGTTCATTGACAGCATCGAACTGAACAAGGTCGGCAAGGTACGCAGGGCAAGAATTTTCTACCTCAGGAAACTTTCCGGCAAGAAGGCAAGAATCAAGGAGAAGAAGCTCAATATCCTGAAAGAGGAAGGAGCTGCTTCAGAGGCATAAATCAGGAGAAATCCCGGAACGGCCCCATAGCTCAACTGAATAGAGCATTTGACTACGGATCAAAAGGTTATAGGTTTGAATCCTATTGGGGTCACTTCATTCAGGCGGAATACGTGATAAAAAACGTTTTCTGCCTGAATTTTCATTATTTTTGTCTATATTTGTTTCCAGCCGTTTCCGGCGGAAATAATTGATGACAAAATGCCGACATTCAAGTTCATTACGGATACCCCGGTGCAGGGCACTGAGGATCTGCGCAGAGAGGCCTCCGGCCTTTCAGAAGATTTCATCGTAATCAACACCCGTCCTTATCCTTGCGACTTCGGATATCTCGCGCTTGAGAGATTCGCAGAAGTGGCGGAATATACTGGTGCTGACATGCTCTATTCTGACCATTACGAACTTATTGAAAAAGAAGACGGTACCACCGAAAGGCGCCGGCATCCCGCAATTGACTGCCAGGCAGGAGCCCTGAGGGATGATTTCGATTTCGGTCCGGTCCTCGTATTCAGGTCCTGCTCTTTCCTGAAGGCCGTTTCGGAAATGGACAGGGACTATCAGTTCGGAGCCCTGTATGACCTCCGTCTAAGGATGGGCAAGATAGTCCACATCGGCGAATATCTTTATACCGAGGTTGAGAAGGACCTCCGCAAATCCGGTGAGAAACAGTTCGACTATGTGAATCCACGCAACCGGGAGGTCCAGATCGAGATGGAGATAATCTGCACGGAACATCTGAAACGCATCGGAGCATATATCGCTCCGGGCTTCAAACCTGTTGAGAAGGACCCTGATTTCGCCCCTGAGGTAGTCGCCTCAGTCATCATACCGGTTTTCAACAGGGTCAGGACCGTGTCGGATGCAGTCCGCAGCGCTCTTTCGCAGGAATGCGATTTCCCGTACAATGTCATAGTGGTGGACAATCATTCCACCGACGGCACTTCCGAGGCTCTTGCTGCGATTGATGATCCGCGTCTCGTAGTGATTGTGCCGGACAGATATGACCTGGGCATCGGAGGCTGCTGGAACACGGCAGTGCATGATTTCCGTTGCGGAATGTATGCCGTACAGCTCGACAGCGACGATGTCTACAAGGATGCCACCACCCTCCAGAAAGTCGTGGACGTCTTCCGCTCGGAGGGTTGCGGAATGGTCATCGGCTCATATGAAATGACTGATTTCAATATGAATCCTCTTCCTCCGGGAATCATCGACCACAGGGAATGGACGGAGGATAACGGAAGAAACAATGCGTTGAGAATCAATGGTCTCGGAGCTCCGAGAGCATTCTATGTCCCGTTCCTCAGGAAGATTGACTTTCCGAATGTCAGCTATGGCGAGGACTATGCCGTGGGCCTGAGAATAAGCCGTGAATACCGGATTGGAAGAATCTACGAGCCGATTTATTGCTGCCGCAGGTGGGAAGGCAATTCAGATGCGGCCCTCGACATTGCCAGGGTCAATGCGAACAATCTCTACAAGGATAGCATACGTACATGGGAACTCGAGGCGAGGATCAGAATGAATGCAGATGGAAAATAGTGAATCGATAAGAAAATTCGTCAACGACCAGCTTTCCGTATGGCCGATGGCGGCTTCGAATTTCCGGGCGCTCAAGAACGTGGAGACCCGCGAGATGGAAATCGACGGCCTGCGTGTCCGTCTGCAGCACAATCCGGCACGTATCCGTTCTTCTGCGGCCAAGGTGGACACCGCGTCCCTCAAGGCCAGGAGATGCTTCCTGTGTGCCTCCAACCGTCCGGAAGAACAGAAATCACTTCTCTTCGAGGGGAGGAAGGGCAGGAAATATGACATATTGATCAATCCTTATCCCATTTTCCCGGACCACATTGTCATTGCACGGGACTCCCATGTCCCCCAGACCATCTGGAAACGGGTCGTGGACATGACGGACATCGCCCGGCATTTCCCGGATTTCACCGTCTTCTACAACGGCCCGAAATGCGGGGCATCTGCTCCGGACCACATGCATTTCCAGGCCTGCCCGAGAGGTATAATGCCGCTCGAAAAAGAAATTGACACGCTTCTCGGAGGACTTGCCGGCAATGGGGAAGGGAATGACTCCCTGGAGCATGTTACCTCGGTACAGGATGCGGAACTGCTTCATTACAAGCATTTCACGAGGGGAGTCTTCGTGATGCGTTCCCGCACTTCCAAGTCTTTTGCAAAGCTTTTCTACAGGCTCCTGGACTGCCTCCCTCAGCGTCCCGACGAAACGGAGCCGATGTTCAATCTTCTTGTATGGTATTCAGTCAGGCCTTCGGCCAGGGTGTCCGGAATCTCGCACGGACGTTTCGGTGAATACCGGGCTGTCCTGCTGGCACGCGACAAGCACCGTTCCCATCATTATTTCACGGACGGGCCTGACCATCTCACGATGAGCCCGGGGTGTGCCGACATGGCCGGACTTTTCATCGTCCCCCAGGCCGAAGACTATGCCAAGCTCAATCCTGGCCTGATATCCGGAATGCTTTCCGAGGTGTCCATAAGCCGGGAGACGGAAGACTTGATAATCAGGAAATTGACCCGTACGCAGCCGCTTCTGCAGGTTGGGGTGATGTCTGGTCAGGAAATCGAGTTCGAGATTATCTCGGACGGGGCCGGACGCCAGCGGGTATCATACGATAACGGAAGAATCTCCTACAACGGCACCCTGTACGATGAACTCCTTTTCGACGCACAGACCATGTCATCGATGTTCGCCGAGCCTACATTCATATTGTACGGAGTGACCATAGGGGTGGATTTCCATTGGGAACAGAAGATGACGCAGCGTTTCGCCGGCTCCCTGAAATTCCTGGTGGAGGATGGCAAAGTGGTGGCTGTCAATATCGTAGGCGTTGAGGATTATCTCCTGAGCGTGATATCTTCCGAGATGAGGGCTTCCGCACCGCTGGAATTCCTGAAGGCCCATGCCGTGATTTCTAGGTCATGGGTGATGAGGCAGATTGCAATGAGGCGGGAGAGTGCCGGGAAAGACCCCGAGGCCGGTCAGAAGGACGCTACAGAGAACGGTGTGCGCCATATCGTGAAATGGTTCGACAGTCACGACCACAAGGCTTTCGATGTATGTGCGGATGACCATTGCCAGAGATATCAGGGACTTACAATGGCAGTAGGGGAGAATGTGCGGAAGGCTGTGGACGAGACATGGGGCCAGGTTCTGACCTATGACGGGAAGATTTGTGACGCCCGTTTCTCGAAGTCCTGCGGCGGCATGATGGAACTTTTCTCCACCTGCTGGAGCGATGATGACTATCCGTATCTTCAGGCTGTTCCGGATACTATGCCGACTGGCAGCCGTAATTCAGGAGAGAGTCCAGCCCTGCCGGATCTGACGACAGAGGAAGGTGCGCGTGCCTGGATATTGTCCTCTCCTGAGTCATTCTGCAATACTTCCGACCGTGAGATCCTGTCCACGGTGCTGAATGACTATGACCTCGAGACGAAGGACTTCTTCAGATGGGAGGCGAGGTATTCCCGTGCCGGATTGTCCGCCCTGATTTTCAGGCGTTCCGGCCAGGACATCGGCCTTCTCCGGTCACTGACGCCTTTGAAACGTGGCCCGTCCGGCAGGATAAAGGAACTTCTCGTGGAAGGGGACAAGTCTTCCATGGTGATAGGCAAGGAGCTTATAATCAGAAGATTCCTTTCGGAGTCCCATCTCCGCAGTTCCGCTTTTACGGTGGATGTGGAGGCAGGCCCTTCTCCGGAAGAGGACATCATAATCCTCCGCGGTGCCGGTTGGGGTCATGGAGTGGGACTTTGCCAGATAGGCGCGGCGGTGATGGCTGCCGGAGGACAGGACTATATTTCGATTCTGACACATTATTACCCTGGTGCGGCCGTAGCGCCTTGCCGGTTATGAAAACTTTGACATTATGATGAAAACATCTCTTTCCAGGTCCCCCTGGTGGTGGGTACCGACACTGTATTTTGCGGAAGGCATTCCGTATTTCATCGTTAACAATATCTCAGTGACGATGTTCACCAAGATGGGAGTCCCGAACGGCGAGATGGCCCTCTTCACCAGCCTGCTTTATCTTCCGTGGACTCTCAAGCCGCTATGGAGCCCGGTCGTGGACATTTTCAAGACCAAGAGATGGTGGATACTTGCGATGCAGATTCTTATGTCAGCAGCATTCATATTGCTGGTTTTCAGCATCCCGAGACCTTCGGCCGAACTGATCGGATCGAGTTCCACACCTGTCGGGATGTTCACGTTCACATTGATATTGTTCGTGATAACTGCGTTCGCGTCGGCCACCCATGACATTGCGGCTGACGGCTTCTACATGATAGCCCTTGACCACGGCCAGCAGTCGTTCTTCGTCGGCATCCGAAGCACGTTCTACAGGCTTTCATCCATTTTCGGCCAGGGAGTGCTCGTGGTGATAGCCGGAGTCCTTGAGGAGAGGACCGGCAATATCCCTATGGCATGGACATTGACCATGGCCGTCACGGCTGTCATTTTCGCCTTGGTGACCATCTATCACACTTTCTTCATTCCTGCCCCGAAGGATGACCGGACGGTGAAGTCTTCAGGCAGCGATTCCTCGCTGGCTTCGGAATTCGGCCATGCTTTCGTCACGTTCTTCAAGAAGCCGGGAGCATTGATTGCGATAGTGTTCATGCTGCTCTACCGTCTGCCTGAGGCGTTCCTCCTGAAGATGGTGAATCCGTTCCTTCTCTCGTCGGCCGAGCAGGGAGGACTTGCGCTTCCGACGTCCACTGTGGGTATTGTCTATGGAACAATCGGTGTCATCTCGCTCACCGTGGGAGGCATTATCGGAGGAATGGCGGCATCGAAGTGGGGGCTGAAGAAGTCTCTGTGGCCTATGGCGGCATGTATGACGCTGCCTTGCCTGACGTTCGTATACCTGAGTATGGCAATGCCTCATAACCTGTTCATTATCAGCACATGTGTGGCCATCGAGCAGTTTGGCTACGGGTTCGGTTTCACGGCCTATATGCTGTTCATGATGTATTTCTCGGAGGGCGAGTTCAAGACTTCGCATTATGCCATCTGCACAGCTTTCATGGCGCTCAGCATGATGATTCCGGGAGCGTTTGCCGGTTATCTGCAGGAGATGATGGGCTATGAGATGTTCTTCTGGATGGTAATCGTCTGCTGCCTCGGTACCGTCGCTGTCACGAAGCTCATCAAGGTTGATCCTGACTACGGCAGGCAGAAATGATATATAAATTATTGAAAATCATAGTATAATGAAAATCAGAATGACCTTTGCCGCGATGGCGGCGACGATTCTGGCCCTCGCTTCAGGGCTGGAGATGAATGCAGGAACTCCAAAGGTACGGACCGGAATTGAAGTCCTTGAGGCACGTGGATTCGACTGCCTGAAAGGAAAACGCGTGGGTCTCGTCACCAATCCGAGCGGAATTGACCACAATCTCCGTTCGACCATAGACATACTCAGCAATGCAGATGGCGTGGAACTGGTAGCCCTATTCGGTCCCGAGCACGGTGTCCGCGGTGATGCCTATGCCGGAGACAAGGTCGGAGACTCCGTCGATCCTGCAACAGGGGTGAAAGTCTATTCGATTTACGGGAAATTCCGCGAACCGTCACAGGAGATGCTTGACGGCATTGACATAATGGTGTACGACATCCAGGATGTGGGTACCAGGTCCTACACGTTCATCAGCACTCTCGGCCTCGTGATGCGCGCCTGCGCCAAAAAAGGTATCGAAGTGATGGTCCTTGACAGACCTAATCCTCTGGGAGGTAACAAGATAGAAGGCTGCAACGTAGAGCCGGGATTCTATTCTTTCGTAAGTGAATTCGAGATTCCTTATGTGTACGGACTCACCGTGGGCGAGCTTGCGATAATGATTAACGAGGAAGGCATGAACCGCGGACAGAACGGATACGAGCCTCATCTCAAATGCAAGCTGAGCGTGGTCCCGATGGAAGGCTGGAAAAGAAGCATGACCTATCTCGAGACAGGCCTTCCGTGGATACTTCCGTCACCTAACATCCCTTATCCTCAGTCCGCCATCAATTATCCGGTATCCGGTATTGCAGGTGAATTCTTCAATTACCTCAATGTCGGGGTCGGATACACGATTCCGTTCGCAGTCTTCGCGGCAGAGTGGATTGATGCGGATGCTCTCAAGGCAGAACTTGACAGTTACAATCTTCCGGGCATAGCATTCAGGACGATTCATTACAAGCCGGTAGGCGGGGCGTTCCAGGGGAAACTCCTGCACGGCATCGAGTTCTATTTCACTGATTATGAGGCTGCTGAAATTTCCATCACCCAATTTTACGTGATGCAGGCCGTCAATCGGCTGTACCCTGACCACAATCCGTTCGTGGTGTCCGAGTCTCGTATCGGAATGTTCGACAAGGTCTGTGGTACGGATTATGTAAGAAAGGCATTTTCAAAAAGACTGGAAGTATCCGACATGATTGATTACTGGCACAAGGATGCTGACAAATTCAGGGAACTTTCCAGAAAGTATTATTTGTATAAATAAATCTAAAACTTCAAGGTTATGAGAGAGTTCAGAAATTATGCGCTTGCAGCGATCGCGGCATTGTCAATGCTGGCTGCACCGGAGTATATGGATGCGCAGGTCAGAAGGACTACGACCACACAGAACAATACTACCAAGTCTTCATCGACCCAGTCCAAGAGCAGCAGTTCGTCGAGCTCTTCTCAGGCACGCCGTTCGACATCTTCAAGTTCCTCCTCGAGCCAGGTGCGCAGCGGCTCAAGCAGCTCGTCAGCTTCGCGCAGCGCTGGAACAACCAGTTCCTCATCATCCCAGGTGCGTCGCACTACCGGCAGCACAGGTTCATCGTCAAGCCAGGTACGTAGCGGTTCAAGCAGCTCGTCAGCTTCGCGCAGCGCTGGAACAACCAGTTCCTCATCATCCCAGGTGCGTCGCACTACCGGCAGCACAAGTTCGTCCTCGGGACAGGTACGCAACTCGTCCTCGTCCTCGCAGGTGCGCAGCTCCGGCAGCTCATCCTCGAGCCAGGTCAGAAGCAGCGCTTCTTCTTCACATCGAGTAGCCCAACCGGTAAGGGGAGGCAGCACGGCCTCATCCAGCTCGCAGACACGGAATCAGGCAGCAACCTCCCAGGTCCGCCGCAATACCAATGTCACCAAGACCGGTCTCAGCACCGTCACATCGCAGATGCGTACCCAGCCGGGCTCATCATCTTCTGGAAGGGACGTTTCCAAGACGAGAGGCGGAATGTATGACGATTTCCGCATTGACAACCATTCGGTACAGAGAATCCATCCTTGCGACAGGGATTTCATACAGCACGAAAGGCTGCATCATTTTTACGGCCATCATCCGCACTATTTCGGATACAGGGTCCAGATTCTCCCTCCGGGCTATGTGAGACATACCTACTTCGGTGTGAACTATTATGTATGCAATGACATATATTACAGACCGTTCCGCGGACATTACGTGGTCTGCCGTCCTCCTTTCGGAGTGGTAGTGAACGCAGCACTTGCCGACCTTGCATTCTCGGCCGTACGTTTCTCCTACTATTCCAATGTGTACAATACGTACAGGGCCATCAATGAGAACAATCGCTACATCGACCAGCAGAACAGGATCATTGCCAGGAACAATGCCACAATCATGGCTCAGAACCAGGCGATTGCGATGAATCCGGGCATGGCGAAGAGCGCATACCAGATAGCGGAGCAGCTCGGCCTCATGCAGAGCTACGCCTATGCTGACAGGGAGTATTATTACGAGGACGGAGTGTTCTACATCATCAATGACAACGGACGCTATCAGACCATAGTTCCTCCGGCAGGAGCCCTGGTGCAGAGCCTTCCTGACGATTATGACACTCTCACTCTCGGAGGCGTCGAGTATTACAGGGTGGATGATACGGTGTATCGCCTGACTCTCGTGGAGGGTGTTCCTTATCTTGAGGTGCTCGGACAGATGTACGGAAGCATGGCGAGGAAGTATAACAGCTATTATGACAATTGATCATTCTGAAGAAATATGATTGGAGTCGTTGACTCAGGATCCGGCGGGTTGTCTGTATTGAAGGAGATAACCCGCCTTCTTCCTGGGGAGAAATACATTTATTATTCTGACAATGCATATTGTCCATACGGGGAAAAGTCGCAGGATTTCATAATGGAACGGATGCGTACCGTTTCAGAGTACCTGATGGGCGAAGGCGCGGATATCATTGTGGTGGCCTGCAATACTGCCACGTCTGCAGCCATTGCCAGGCTTCGCGATCTCTATGCCGACCCGTTCTCGGAGGAATGCAGGGAAAGGGTGCTGAAGGTGACGGGAGGCCGCAGGGATCATGTCAGGTTCATCGGAATGGAGCCTGCCGTGAAGCCGGCCGCTCTCGGCACGAAGACAGGAATAATAGGAGTGCTTGCCACAGCAGGTACTCTGAAAGGCTCCAAGTATCTGACATCCAAGGGCAATGTCGAGGACAATGTGACTGTGGTGGAGCATGTGGGCCGAGGTTTTGTCGAACTCGTGGAGTCCGGCAGGCTGGACGGTCCGGAGGTTGAAACTACGGTGGAGAATAGTCTCCGGCCGCTTCTCGATGCCGGCTCGGATATCATTGTGCTCGGCTGCACGCATTATCCTTTCCTGCTCCCTGTGATGGAGAGGGTTGCCGGTCCGGGAGTCCGCTTCATCGACCCGGCTCCTGCAGTGGCCCGTCATCTCGTGGATGTGATGGTTCAGGAAGGCCTGATTTCCGGAGTGGAGACTGAACCTGTTCTCCAGCAAAAAAAACCTGATGCGCGTCTTGTCGCATCAGGTGATGATTCTACATTGAAGAATCTCTTCAATATGATATATGTCCGTGGCTGACCCTGTGTTATCCTGGCCGGGGTCGGTGAGCGGAGCGTGCCTGCTACATCGGAGGCGGAGGTCCCGGATGTCCTCCCCTCGGTCCGCCAGGTCCTCCCGGGCCCATTCTCATATTCTTGTTCATCGTACCGAATCTCCATGTGAGTGAGAGAATCACATAGCGGCCGAGAGTATTGTCCCAAGTTTCTGTATGGTAGTTCGCCGAGTCGCTGATTGACAGGTTCTTGGCCTGGTTCAGCAGGTCGTATCCTTTCAAAGAGAGGGTGAACTTGTTCTTGAACAGGAGCTTGGTCAGTTCCACGTTGAGGATGTATTCGTCATCCTGAGGCGTGGTATATCCTCGGTACCAGTTGTAGTCGAAATCCGACACGAGTCCAATGCCTCCCGGAATCGTCCAGTTCATCGATGCGGATATCTGATTGTTGCGCGTCATGTCCGTATTGGCCTGGCTCACGGTGTACCAGGACTTGTTGAGCCTCGTCCTGCCGCTTGCGGTCAGCTCCACGAACTTGTTGCGGTAGGTGAGCTTCATGCGCTCCATTATGCTGACGGTCTGTATCTTGTTCTCGGTGAAATACTCGCTTTCCCCGAGGTCAGGGAAATCCTGATGGAATGCAACATAGTCGAAATTCTCACCGTCATAGTAGTTGCTTGTGTCGAATGAACTCTTGCCTACGTATGAATAGGATTTGGACCAGTTGACACTTGTCATGTTGGAGATGCTGAAGTTCGACTTCGCGATAGGCGCGTTCACGAATGCCCTCAATGCCGTGTTTGCCGAATTAGGACCGTTCACCGGAAGGGAGAACTGTGCTCCGTTCGTGCTGTTCCAGATAGCGCTCACGATAGGTGACTGCACCAGTCCGCCTTCGAGATTGCCGTTCACGGAGAAGAATGTCTTCTTGTTGCTGTATCCGAACCTGAGCCTTACGTCATGCCTGAAATACGGCTCGAGATACGGGTTACCGAGCGATACGCTCAGAGGATTCGAGTTGTCAGGTACAGGCATGAGCTGCGAGGTGGTCGGCTGTGAGGAGTTTCCGAAATAGAATCCTCGTATGTTCGTATTGTCGTTGATGTCATACCAGATCATTGCCGACGGGGACCAGTTGATGACGGTGCTGTTGTAGTCCTGTCCGTTGGTCTCGTTGTGGGTGATGGTCGGGACAATCGATGCACCGAGCTGGGCCCTGATCTTGTCCTTCTGGTACATGAAATTCAAACCTCCCCTGTGAGTCTGGTATTCGTTGAGGATGTTGCTGGAATAGGTATCGTTCTTGAGCATTCCGTCCTTGGTGAAGAACTTGCTCCCGGTTCCGTAGTCAGGGCCCTCACCGAAGTCTGTCGTGCCGCCTGAATCGTAGGTGTCCTTAACGGATTTGTTCCGGCTCCATTTGTACTGGTAGTTGGCCTCGAGATAGAATCCGGCTCCGAGAGGCTCGGTATATACCACCCTTCCTCCGACGGATGAGGATTTTGAGTTCTGCTCGAACCACTGGTTCACTATGTCATCGGAGTCCACCGTGCCGTCGAGGTTGTAGTTCCTTGTCAGTGACTGGTTGAGGCCTTCCAGATCGTTGTTGCTGAAGCTGTAGTCAACGTTTACGGAAATTGTCCTTCCCGGTATGCCTAGACGCTGCCTGAAGAGGAGGAAACCGTTCGCGGTCCAGTTGTCGTTGTTGCCGTTGTTGAAATTGAAACCGTCGTTCTTCAATGTGCTGGCGGCAGTTTCGGAGGCCTGTCCGTATGTGTCGAAATCGGAGAATTCGGTGTAATTGCCTTTTCCGAAATTGAACTGCGGCTGGAAGAGTATGGAGGTCTTCTCGGAGAACTTGTGCTCAAGTCTCATGCCGATTCTGTGGCCCTGCGTGTTGTTCGTGCTGTAACCGTCATTATTGTAGATGAGACGCGAGCCGTCATCGAGATATGTGGTCTTTGAACTCTTCTCCTGCACATCGGTCTTCGTGTTGTTGTACAGGTAGTTTGCCCCGAGATCCATCTTGTCGTCAAAGAGATCCCATGAACCGTTGATACCGCCCATCCATGAAGAGGTGATACCGTTGCTGTTGCCCCAGCCGCCGGACCCACGGCCCATTCCGCCGCCACCTCCTCTCATCGAGCGCATCATGCTGCCTGACAGGTCATTGAATCCGCGGTTGTTGGTATTGTTGCCGTTGAGGATGATGCTGAGCTGGCTCTTTTCTGTGAATTTGCCCATGAATACTGCTCCCTGGTAGCGCCAGTCCCCGTTGTCGTCCACGAGGTCGGATGACGTGTTCTCCGGCCAGTCGTGTCCGCCTCCGGCCATCACGTTTCCGAAGAGACCGTTCATCATGCCTTTCTGGATGCTGAGGTCAATGACTGTCTCCTCCTGTCCGTCGTCAATGCCCGTGAACTGGGCCTGCTCGGATTTCTTCTGCACGACCTTCACTTTCTCCACAATCTTGGCCGGGATGTTCTTGGAAGCAAGGGACGGATCATCGAGGAAGAAAGTCTTGCCGTCGATGGTGATTTTCGATATGGTCTGTCCGTTGGATGTGACGGAACCGTCCTCTCCGACTTCCACGCCCGGGAGCTTCTTGAGCAGGTCCTCGAGCATGTCGTTGTCCGTTGTCTTGAACGAGGAAGCGTTGTATTCCACGGTGTCCTTCTTGATTATAATCGGATTGCCTACGGCCGATACGCTCGCAGCATCAAGCATCTGCTTGTCCGGGTCGAAATTGACCTGTCCGAGGTCCACGGATTCCTTCACGGTGATTTCCTTCGTGAAATTCTTGTATCCGAGAAGTTCCGCCTTCACGGTATAGGTGCCCGCCTGGACCTTTTCCATGACGGCCTTGCCCTTGTCGTCCGAGAGGACGTATTTGGAAGGGGTCTTGTCTCCTGCTTTGGTGATGGATACGGTGGCATAAGGTACCGGCTCTCCTGTGGACGAGTCCTTGAGCACGAGGGATACCGTCCTGGACTGCGCTCCTGCCGCAAAAGAAACTGCGAGCATCGTCAGCAGCCCGCAAAACAAGGCAATGATTTTCTTCATTGATCAGTATTTTATAAGTGACACACTACTTCGCCGTCATCCGGCGGTTTTCACATATTCTTTAGACAACAATGCCCGGAGGAAGTTTAATCCCCCGGACATCAAAAAATCGAAAATGCGTCATTTTACCCTTCCCGGATTGTCGGCAATGAATTTCTCCCAGCTTCCCGCCTTGCCGGTGTCAGGAATCGGGCTGGTCATCTGGTAGAAATGGCACATTGCGATTGCCAGCGCATCGGTCGCGTCGAGATATTTCTCCTCGATGTTGATGCCGAGTATGCGCTGCAGGATGGTGCTTACCTGTACCTTGGAAGCAGCTCCGTTGCCGGTAACGGCCACCTTGGCCTTCCTCGGAGCGTATTCCGTGATAGGAATGCCGCGGATCACTGCAGCGAGCATGGCAGCCCCCTGTGCGCGTCCGAGCTTCAGGACCACCTGGGCGTTCTTTCCGTAAAAAGGGGATTCGAGTGCCATCTCGTCAGGAGAATACCTGTCGCAGACAGCACCTATTTCGGAAAAGATTCTCCTGAGCTTGGAATATGCATCCTCCTCCTTCCGGAGGTCCACAACGCCCATGTCTATATAATGTGCCTTCTTGCCTTCAATGCGTATGACCCCGAAGCCAAGGATATTGGTTCCGGGGTCGATACCCAGTATGGTGACGTTTTCTTTCATTTCCTGCCGGACTCTCAGTCGATGCAGTCGAAGCCGGTGTAAGGGCGGAGAACCTCAGGAATGACAATCTTGTCTTCCTGCTGGTTGTCCTCAAGCATGGCTGCGACGACGCGCGGCAATGCCAGGGAGCTTCCGTTCAGGGTGTGGCAGAGCTGTGTCTTGCCGTCGGCATCCTTGTATCTGAGGTGCAGGCGGTTGGCCTGGTAGGTCTCGAAATTGGATACGGATGATATCTCAAGCCACCTCTGCTGTGCTGCTGACCAGAGCTCGAAATCGTATGTGATGGCCGATGTGAAGCTCATGTCGCCTCCGCAGAGACGCAGAATCCTGTATTTGAGACCGAGCTTGTTCACGAGGCTTTCCACGTGGACAATCATCTCGTCCAATGCCTTGTAGGAATCCTCCGGACGCTCAATGCGTACGATTTCTACCTTGTCGAACTGGTGGAGCCTGTTGAGCCCCCTAACGTCCTTGCCGTATGATCCGGCCTCGCGGCGGAAGCAAGGGGTGTATGCTGTCAGTTTCTGTGGGAACTGGTCGTTGGCGAGAATCACGTCCCTGTAGATGTTGGTCACAGGGACCTCTGCCGTAGGAACGAGATAGAAGTCATCGAGCCCGACATAATACATCTGGGCCTCCTTGTCCGGGAGCTGGCCTGTGCCGAATCCGGAAGCTGAGTTGACCATGATAGGAGGTTCAATCTCCTTGTAGCCGGCTGCGGTGTTCTGGTCGAGGAAGAAGCTGATGAGCGCTCTCTGGAGCTTGGCTCCTTTGCCTTTGTAAACAGGGAATCCCGCTCCAGTGAGTTTCACGCCGAGGTCGAAATCGATGATGTCGAATTTCTTGGCGAGATCCCAGTGAGGCAGGGCGTTTTCAGGAAGCCTGATTTCAGGCCCTCCGGTCTTTACTATCTGGTTGTCCTCTGCTCCTTTTCCCGGGACTACGAGGTCGCACGGGAGGTTCGGCAGGAGGACGAGTTGTGCCTCAAGTTCCTTGTTCGTGACATCAGCCTTGGCGAGCAGTTCCGACGAACGTGCCTTGAGCTCCGCCACTTCTTTCTTGGCTTCTTCAGCCTCGGCCTTGCGGCCTTCTTTCATGAGTCCGCCGATGAGCCCCGCCTTCTGTTTCTGCTGTGCGAGGATGGCATCACTCTCCGTCTGGAGAGCGCGCCTTTCGGTGTCAAGCTCGAGCACTTTCTCCACGATGGCCCGGGCATCGAAATTTTTTACTGCAAGCTTCGCGATCACGTGTTCCGGATCTTCACGAAGCGATTTAAGTGTCAGCATAATATGGATAATAAATAATATATCGTCATTACAATGAAAAAGAGGACCGCACACCGAACTCGAAGTGCAATCCTCTGATGTCTTTCAAGACCCTTCGAGCTAGTTCTCAAAAGGTATAACGGACACGTATGACTTGTGCTCTCTCTTCCTTGTGAACTTTACAGTTCCGTCAACGAGTGCATAGAGAGTGTGGTCCTTGCCCATTCCTACATTCCTGTCAGGATTGTGGACAGTGCCTCTCTGACGGACGATGATGTTGCCGGCCTTTACGACCTCGCCGCCGAATTTCTTGAGACCGAGTCGTTTGCTTTGTGATTCACGACCGTTCTTGGAACTACTTTGACCTTTTTTATGTGCCATAATTCTTTCCTCCTGTGATTAATTAAGCGATAGAGTCGATGCGGATCTTGGTGAGTTTCTGGCGATGGCCGTTCAACTTCTGGAATCCCTTGCGACGGATTTTCTTGAAAACCAATACTTTCTTGGCCTTTACCGTGTCGTCAAGCACTGTGGCTTTAACGATTGCGCCCTCTACGTAAGGGGCTCCGACCTTCACTGCACCCTCGTCATCGAGAAGCAGCACCTTGTCGAACTCTACCGTCTCGTCTTTCTTGGAAGCAAGGCGGTTTACGAAAATTTCCGAACCAGCTTCAACTTTGAACTGCTGGCCTGCAATGTCAACAATTGCGTACATTTCAATAAAACTATTAAGTTTTCGGCTGCAAGCGCCCGCCTTCTGTGGCGGAACTTGAACGGGCTTGTCAGTCATCTGATTATTTGGAACTGCAAAGTTAGCTTTTTTATTATATTATGCAAAATTATTTGATGATTTTGTCCTCCTTTGCATTCCCTCTCCAAAGTCGCGACATGTCTTCAAGGCTCTTTCCCTTCGTTTCAGGTATGAGCTTCCATACGAACAGGGCAGCTATCACGCAGAATGCTCCATAGAGAAAATATGTGAAAGCGTGTCCGAAGTTCTCCATTCCGCCGATGCTCATGTTGTAAAGCGGCAGGAAGGTGGATGAGACTATGAAGTTGAATATCCACTGGAAAGCGACAGCTATTGCTACGGCTGCACTGCGGATGGTGTTCGGGAAAATCTCCGCAATGAGCACCCAGCATATAGGCCCCCAGCTGAACATGAACGACGCGCTGTAGACCATTATGCTGATGACTGCGATTACAGGCGGCATGCCTGGGAACATGCTCGTGATTGCCACGCCTGCTGCCCCGGCCGCCATGCCGAGAGAACCGCCGATGAGGAGAGGCTTGCGGCCCCATTTTTCCACGGTGAGTATAGCGAGGAGGGTGAAAGATATGTTCACGAAGCCCATCATGACAGTCTGCATCATAGGGTCTCCCAAGCCGAGGGACTCAAATATTCTCGGAGCGAAATAGAGAACTGCGTTGATTCCGACAACCTGCTGGAAAACACTGAGCATTATTCCGACGAAAATGACGAGCCAGCCGTAGGAGAAGAGTTTCTCGGTCTTGTCGCTGACAGTCTCGCGGATCTGGGAGAGGATGTCCTGCGCCTCGGATTTTCCGTTTATACGCTCAAGGACGGCAAGAGCCTTGCCCTCGCAGCCGTTCATCACCAGATAGCGCGGGGTCTCCGGAACGAGGAAAAGCAGCAAGGTGAAGATCGATGCCGGAACAGCCTCGCTGACGAACATGTATCTCCATCCCTCATAGATAGACCAGGCTGCTTCCCCGGCATTGACGACCTGATAGATTCCGTTGCCGAGCTTCTCTATGACAGGGACAATGTGGTCTCCGAGGATGATGAAGTTCACGAAATATACGACAAGCTGGCCGAAGATGATTGCAAACTGATTCCATGATACAAGTGTTCCCCTGATTCCGCTCGGAGCAACTTCGGCTATGTACATCGGGCATATGGCGGATGCAAGACCTACTCCGATGCCTCCGAGAATCCTGTAGAGGTTGAATGCGATGAGGAGGGAAAGGGACGCCTGCCCTTTGGTGAAGAATATGAATTCCGGACAGCAGGAACCGAGGGCCGAAAGGAAGAACAGGACGCCGGACATGATCAGGGACCGTTTGCGTCCCAGGTGCGTGGCGGCAAGACCCGAAATGGCGCTGCCGATGATGCAGCCGATGAGGGCGCTGGCGGAAGTGATCCCGTGCAGGAAATCCGTATATGCAAAATCCTTTGCCTGGAGGAAGAATGCCTGGAGCCCCTTCTCGGCACCGGAAATGACGGCTGTGTCGTAACCGAAGAGCAGTCCTCCGATTACGGCAACAAGGACTATCGAGAAGAGATAGGCCTTGCTGCCTTTGTCTGGATTTGATTTCATCAGCAATACATGTTGACTATTGCCTCATAAAGCTCCTGCTTCCCGCTGGTCTGGGCAGGCTCCCCGTGCTCTTTGGCGTAAGCTGTGAGGTCTTCCAAAGAAAGCTTGCCTTCTTCGAATTCCTTGCCTTTGCCTGCATCGAATGAGCTGTAACGCGCCTTTAGCATTTCGCAATATGGTGATTCTGAAATGATTGCCGCTGCAGCTTCGAGGGCGCGCGCCATTGCGTCCATTCCTGCGATATGTGCGATGAAGATGTCTTCGAGGTCGGTGGAGTTGCGCCTTACCTTGGCGTCGAAGTTGGAACCGCCGGTGCCGAGTCCGCCGTTGCGGATGATCTGCATCATGGCATGGGTGAGCTCGTAAGTGTCAATCGGGAACTGGTCCGTGTCCCATCCGTTCTGGTAGTCTCCGCGGTTGGCGTCGATGGATCCGAGCATGCCGTTGTCAACAGCTACTGCAAGTTCATGCTCGAATGTGTGTCCTGCGAGTGTGGCGTGGTTGACTTCGATGTTCACCTTGAAATCCTTGTCGAGGCCGTGAGCCCTGAGGAAACCGATAACCGTCTCGGTGTCAACGTCATACTGGTGCTTGGTCGGTTCCATAGGCTTCGGCTCGATCAGGAAAGTGCCGGTGAAGCCCTTGGAACGGGCATAGTCGCGTGCCATTCTCAGCATCTGTGCGAGATGCTCCTTCTCTCTCTTCTGGTCAGTGTTCAGGATTGACATGTATCCTTCGCGTCCTCCCCAGAATACATAATTCTCGCCTCCGAGCCTGATGGTAGCGTCGATGGCGTTCTTGATCTGGACGGCAGCCCTTGCGACAACGTCGAAGTCCGGATTGGTTGCGGCACCGTTCATATATCTTTTGTGGCCGAAGACATTGGCAGTTCCCCACAGGAGCCTGATACCGGTCTCTTCCTGCTTCTTCCTGGCGTATTCCACCACTTCCTTGAGGTTCGCTTCATATTCCTCAATGGTGTCAGCTTCCTGGACGAGGTCCACGTCGTGGAAACAGTAGTGTTCGATGCCAATCTTCTGCATGAACTCGAATCCGGCGTCGATTTTGTCTTTCGCAGCCTGGACCTTGTCTGCGGAAACGGCCCATGGGAAACTCTTTGTCCCGCCTCCGAACTGGTCGGATCCTTCTGCGCAGAGGGTGTGCCACCATGCCATGGAGAAGCGGAGCCAATCTTTCATTTTCTTGCCGAGAATCACTTTTTCTGCGTCATAATACCTGAACGCCAGCGGATTGCGGCTGTCTTTGCCTTCAAACGGGATTTTGCCTATTCCCGGGAAATACTCTTTTGTTGCCATTTTATTCAATATTTTAGTGTTGTCTGTCTGTTTTACCGGCCAATCCGGCTGCACCATAAACCGTACGCGTCCATGCAGGCCTGCCGTCCAGATGATTCTGGCTCAACGGCCCCGATGAGTTCCAGTGAGGAGAACGCTTCGGAAGGACCGGCATAAATACCCGCTCCGATTCCTGCGCCCTTGGCCGCGCCGGCAGCTCCGTCGGTGTCGTACAATTCTATCACTGCACCGGTGACATTGGCAAGCGTCTGCCTGAACACCGGACTGAGGAACATGTTGGCGCAACCTGAGTGGATCTTCTTTACAGGCATGCCCATGTCCTCCATTATCCCTATTCCTTTGCAGAAAGCGAATACGATACCCTCCTGCGCCGCCCTGAGGAGATGCTCTCTTCTGTGAATATTGAAGTCGAGCCCGTGGAACGAGCATCCGGGACTCTGGTTGCATAACATGCGCTCGGCTCCGTTTCCGAAAGGCATCACGCTCAATCCTTCAGATCCGGCTGGTACTGAGGCGGCAAGAGCGTTGATTTCGTCATATGATGCCCCGGAAGGCGCCACATTCCTTTTCATCCAGGCGTTGAGAATTCCGGTCCCGTTGATGCAGAGGAGCACGCCGAGACGGGGATCTTCTGCTGTATGGTTTACGTGGGCAAACGTATTGACACGTGACAGAGGGTCGTATGCCACCTTCCCGTTCACTCCGTATACCACTCCTGAAGTTCCGGCCGTGGAGGCTATTTCTCCGGGATTGAACACATTGAGGGACAATGCATTGTTCGGCTGGTCGCCTGCCCTGTACGTCACAGGTGTGCCCTCGGCGAGCCCCAGTTCAGCTGCGGCTTCGGCAGTCAGGAGACCCTGATTGGAGAATGTCGGCCGGACGGGAGCTGCCAGGCTCTTGTCAATTCCGTAATGGGAAAGCAGGAAATCCGCAATCCGGTTTTCCTTGAAATCCCAGAAAATGCCTTCGGAAAGTCCTGATACAGTGGTACATATTTCTCCGGTAAGTTTCATTGCCACATAGTCTCCGGGAAGCATTATCTTATGAATCTTCTCATAGATTTCCGGCTCATTGTCTTTCACCCAGGCGAGTTTTGAGGCTGTGAAATTGCCGGGAGAATTGAGGAGATGGCCGAGGCATTTCTCCTGTCCTATCGCCTCGAAGGCCTCCCGTCCGTACGGCACAGCCCTTGAGTCACACCAGATTATCGCAGGGCGGAGCACATTCCCGCCTTTGTCAACACATACCAGACCGTGCATCTGATATGATATTCCTATCGCCTTTACATCCGACGGGGCCACGCCGCTGCTTTTCATGACGTCTGCGGTGGCGAGCCTGAGATTCTCCCACCAGGACTGAGGATCCTGCTCCGCCCATCCAGGCCGTGGTGCGGCAATCGGGGCTTCGCTTTTCGGGTAGAATGCAGACGAGACGCATTTCCCTGTCCCGGCCTCCACGAGCGCCGCCTTGACGGATGAGCTCCCTATGTCATAGCCTAAAAGATACATAGTATTGATATGTTTAGAATTTGCCTTTCTTGTAGGCCTTCTTGTCGTATTTATAATATCTTGCTGCACGGTGCCTGCCGCCTGTCTGCTTGGACTCAAGCGGGACAACGTAAGGCATGAGCGCCACTTTCTTGTAAAAATTACCGGGATCCGTCTTCGTCCGGAACTGCTCAAGTTCCAATCCCGTCAGGCCTGTCAACTCTGAAATGACCCGGGAAGCCGCATCGTCAGGGGTCTCGTCCGCATATATCAGGCTTCCGGGCAATTTCATGTCGTGCAATCCCATGTCCTCCCTCTTCAGCAGGAGAACATTCAGACGTTCCCCGTCAAATCCGAGGACTACACAGTCAACCGAGATGTGGTTCAAGGCAAACGGCCTCGGTTTTTCACAATCAATATCCATGTTGGCCAAAAGCTTCAGAGTACTCGTGCAAATCTATGAAATTATTTTCAAAGATAAAAATTTATCGTTCACAAAATATTTATAATCAAATCATTAGAAGCGTATTTGGGGAAGCCGGAGGGTGAGTTATTGTATTAATGACAATTATATATCGGAGCATCTGTGATTCTATTTCCCACTACTGCAACGATTTATGTCCTGAAGCGAAAAGGTATTATTGTACGCTCCTTCCCGGGGAGAAAACCGGACCGCGGGATTTATTCCATTACAAAAAATATTTATTAAATTTGTGCCTGATAACTCGCGACAAGATGGATTCTCCTTTCACTTTCGACAAACCTGTCACCGGCAGGTACTTCATAGGCCGCAGATCGGACTGCAACGCACTGTCCAATATCATTGTCCATGGACAGAACGCCGCAATCTGGGCTCCTCCGAAATCCGGGAAGCGTTCTGCAGTGTGCCAGACCCTATTCAATCTCAGGTCGTCAGGCAAGCCCTTCATCCTGTGCAGCCTGCAGCTCGGGAACATCAGGACGCCGGAGGCGTTCATCAGGAAATTCGCGGGCGAGTTGCTGAAAGCTTCGGCGTCCACATCGGACGAGATGTCCGAACTTGCAGGGAAATATCTTGACGGAACGTCATTGGTATTCGATCCTGCGTATTATGCCGAGACGGGCGAGGTTTTCAGGGGAACGTTCCCTCTTGCGGAGGATGAATACCTCTCGGTCATCGAAATGCCTTATCTGATATCAAGGGAGAAAGGAACCGGCATCGTGATTGTACTGGAAGAATTCCAGAACCTCGATTCCGAACCCGGTGAGAAGCTGTTCAAATGCATGGAGACCGTGATGTCGGCCCACAGGGATACATGCGACCCGTTCTGCTCATGGATTTTCGAAGGGTCAGGAGTCAATGCCATGAACGGGATTTTCCGGCGCAGGCATTTCTTCTGGAACATCGTCGAGAGGGTCAGCCTGTCCGCTCTCACTACGACGGAGATATCGGAGTCGGTGCTGAAGGGTTTCATGTCCGGAGGAAAGGTAATAGACAGGGAACTCCTGCAGGGCGTATGCAGCCTTTTCAGGAACAATATATGGTATATCAACCAGTTCTTCTTTATATGCGATTCGCTTACCAGGGGATATATCAGTGAGCTGACGCTCGGAGACGCCCTTTCATGCGTGATTGCGTTGCACGAGCCGGGATTCCGGCGCATCATGGATGACCTGACCGCGTTCCAGGAGCGTCTTCTCAAGGCCGTCCTGGACGGTGTGGTGAAATTCAGCACCACGGAGGTCATAGAGAAATATGCCCTGAATTCTTCGGCCAACGTGAAACGCCTCAAGGATGCGCTCATGAAGAAGGAGGTCATCACTTTCAATGACAAGGACGAGCCTGAGGTGATGGATCCCCTGTTCGAATACTGGTTGAGGCACAACTATTTCAAAATGGATAAATGATGAAACACATCGTGGTGCTCACAGGCGCGGGAGTAAGCGCCGAAAGCGGAATCAGCACGTTCAGGGACAATGGCGGTCTCTGGGACAATTACGACCCTCAGGTCGTCGCATCCATTGACGGGTGGTACAAGGACAAGGGTATGCTGCTGGATTTCTACAATATCCGCAGGAAGGAACTGGCCGGCGTGCGCCCGAATGCAGCCCATCTCGCGATTGCAGCGCTGCAGAACAGGTTCAATGTGGATGTCATCACCCAGAATGTGGACAATCTCCATGAGCGTGCCGGCAGTTCGAAAGTGCTTCACCTTCACGGGGAACTGACCAAGGTGCGTCCGGAGAACTGCTTCAATGACGAGGACGGCTATTCCGAGAAAGAGGTCTTCGACATCGGATACGGGGAGATTCATATCGGGGACAAGGCCCCGAACGGACATCAGCTGCGTCCTCATATCGTCTGGTTCGGGGAGGCAGTGCCGAACATGGTCAAGGCCATTGACATTGTCTCGATGGCGGATATTGTCCTCATCGTCGGGACGTCTCTCAGTGTCTATCCTGCCGCAGGACTTTACCGCTATGCTCCTCTCGATGCACCGGTATTCCTCGTGGATCCGGCGGATCTCAAGCTGAGGGACAAGAGGATACGCCATATCAAGGCGAAAGCTACGGAAGGAATGAAGGAATTTGAAAAAATTCTCGAAAGTGGCTTGTAATACTGAAAATTGTTGTATCTTTGCACCCGCTGAAAGAAATTTCAGGGAAATTAGCAACAAAAGGAGGTGATTCAGACATGATTATTGTACCGCTTAAGGAAGGTGAGAACATTGAGAGGGCTCTCAAGAGATTCAAGAGGAAATTCGAGAAGACAGGCGCTATCCGCGAACTCCGTGCAAGGAAGAATTTCGTGAAACCGTCAGTGAAGAGAAGAGAGCAGATCCAGAAAGCTATCTATGTACAGCACATGCAGCTCGAGGACGAGCAGTAATTCAGTGCGGTAAATCGTCTGATACAGAATATCAGGGAGGGTGACTCGGAAGTCATCCTCTTTTTTTTCATGTTCCCAAATGTTATATTTGCAGGAATAATGGACTCAAGATGGAGACAGATAACAACAAGAACAATGAAATACCCGTGCCGGAGAAGAAAAAGAGCCGGTTCCGCTGGCTGAAAATAACATTGTCGGTCTTCGTGGCGGTCTGGCTGCTGCTCCTCGCGGCAATCCAGCTCCTGCTCAGCCCGTCGGTGCTCAAATCGCTGGCTGACAAATATCTGAAGGAATACGTGGATGCGGATGTGGAAATCGGAAACGTGTCGGTTCATGTGTTCCGCAGTTTCCCGAACCTTGACCTTGACATTTCCGGAGTCAAGGTGACCTATCCTCATGCCCGTTATGCTGCCTATGACTCGACAGGAGTGGACGGCCGCCTGCGTCATGCCGGAAGAGGCGCTGAAGGGGTTGACACTCTCGCTTCATTCAGCGGGCTCAGGCTTTCAGTGAACTATATTTCCGCCCTGTTGGGAAAGATACATATCAATGAGGCTTCCCTCGACCGGCCGAGGATTTTCGCGCATTATTACGGTGATGGCCAGGCCAACTGGAATATCCTCAAGAACATTTCCGTATCCGAGACCGAGGATACCTCAGTGACTGTGCTGCCTCCTCTGTCTGTGAACAGGATTTCCCTCACGGGCCATCCTGCCGTGGTCTATACTGACTGCCCTGATACTGTCTTCGCCGCAGCATTCTTCTCGAAGATGCATTTCCATGGCAGGCTCCACAGCCGCAATTCATCCCGTAACAGACTGGGTCTCAGGTTAGACAGCCTTTTCGTCTCCGGCCGTCTCCCGAAAGATACCCTTATAGTGTCCATGGACCATTTTGACATGGACGAGAACGACGGGACAATGCATTTCGATGCATCTGCAAAGGCATTTGCCGGCATGAGCAGCTACGGTCGTCTCATGCTTCCTGTCGGTGTAAGGGGAGATCTCAGCCTCCCTAAAGAGGATGTCACCGCCATATCACTCAGGAATTTCGAAGCGGATGTGGCAACATTTTCTATGACCGGGGAGGGAGATGTGAAACTGTATCCGGACAGCACCTATGTGAGGGCGGAGGTTTCCATGGACGAGTGTTCCGTGAATGAACTGATCCAGTTTTTCGGAAAGAACTTCCTCCCTGAAGCCCTGGACCTCAAGACAGATGCAACCATTACTCTCACCGCTCTTTGTGACGGTTATTACAATCCTTCGGCAGGGACTCTGCCCGAACTTGTCGCAGAGGTTGTGATTCCCCGTTCATATATAAAGTATCCCGGGATACCGGACGGAAATCTCAGGCTCGATGTAAATGCCGGGACAGACAGGGAGGGCCGCCTGGACGTGTCACTTGATGACATGTGCCTCGTCTTCGCCGGAGTGGACCTGGATGCAACAGGCACGGTGAAGGACCTGGCAGGTCCGGACCCTCTGTTCATTGTCGATGCGAAGGCGGAAGCTGTCCTTGACACTCTCTCCACATTCCTTCCGGATTCACTTGACATCAGGGTGAACGGTACCTTGGACGCTGCCCTCAAAGGTTCTGTAAGGATGTCCCAGCTGACAGCACAGGAATTCTACCGCGCCGGGCTTGACGGATATGTGCGGAGCGGGGAGTTAAGGATGTACGCCCCGTCGGACTCATTGTACGTATGGATAGGTTCACCTTCCGTAGGAATTGCCACGGTACGGAACAAGCTCGATTCAGGCATACGTGTCGGCGAAAGGGTACTTGCCCTGAATGCCGGAGTGGATTCCCTGTACGCAGAAGTGGGCGACGGAATGAAGGTGAGGATGTCCGGACTTGGGATGACCGCTCAGAGCGCAAGCAAGGCATATACGGAAGCCTATGGAAGGGAGCGTTATCCTGTCCTCGGGCAGATCGGTATCTCAAGACTGTTCCTGTCGGGAGCTGATTCGCTTTTCCTCGGGACGGTCGGTGCCGAGGGCAATTTCAAATATTCATATCGCGCGAAGGGTGACAAGCTTACTCCTCTGATGACTCTTTCTGCCAGGATTTCACGGGTGTTCGGCCGCTATGGGGAAAACAAGGCCGGGTTCAGGAATGCGGACCTCACGGCATCGGCAGTGATGACCACATTCGAACGGGACGAGAGGCGCAAGCATATTCTGGATTCCCTCCAGAGGGTATATCCGGGTGTGCCGAGAGATTCCCTGTTCAGGAAGGCCATGTCCGGAAGACGCAGGACAGAGGTTCGCGGGACTTCCGATTTCCAGGACTGGAATGTGAGCAGGGAAGTGGGCATGACTATTTCCAAGTATCTGAGGGAGTGGAAACTGAACGGAAAGCTGGAAATCAAGGACGGCATGCTGATAACCCCGTATTTCCCGTTGAGGAACAGAATTGAGGACTTCAGGTTCACTGCAGACAATGAGAAACTCGTTCTTGAGAACCTGACTTTCGCTCCGGGAAAGTCTGATATATCGGCTGCGGGAGAAGTCTCCGGATTCAGACAGGCTCTTGTGGGCAGGGCGCCTCTCAAGCTGGACCTGAAAATCACATCGGATCACATAGATGCGAACGAACTTCTCTATGCATACGGAGCCGGCTCGAGATACGAGCCTTCATCATCGGCATCCGCGGCGGAGGAAAATGTGGATGATGCCTCATTCATGGCTGCCGCAGCTGAAACTGAGGCGTCTGCCGTGGAGGATACGTCCTCCCTCGCCGTGATTGTCATTCCGGCAAATGTCGAAGCCAATATCTCGATGGAGGCCAACGAGATTAATTATTCTGACCTGAACATTGACTGGATGGCTTCCGACATCGTGATGCGCAACCGTTGTCTCCAGATTACCAACACTGTCGCCACTTCCAACATGGGAGACATCTATTTCGAGGGCTTCTATTCAACCAGGTCCAAGGAAGATATCACGACCGGATTCGACCTGAACCTTGCCGACATCACGGCGGACAAGGTGGTGCAGCTTTTCCCGGTAGTGGACTCCATCATGCCGATGCTCACATCTTTCAAGGGCCAGCTTGACTGCGAAATAGCAGCCACCACGGATCTTGACACCAATATGAATATCCTGACTCCGACAATGAACGGAGTCCTCAAGATAAAGGGACGTGAAGTGGCCCTCGAGGACAGCCCTGAGTTCCGCAAACTGGCCAAGATGCTGATGTTCAAGGACAAGAAATTCGGAAAGGTCGGGGATATGTCGGTTTCCGGAATAGTGAGCGACAACCGGATCGAGATTTTCCCGTTCGTCCTCAATGTGGACCGTTACACATTGGCAATGAGCGGACTGCAGCAGTTTGACCAGTCCTTCAATTATCATGTGTCCGTCATCAAGTCGCCGCTGCCGTTCCGCTTCGGCGTGAATCTCTACGGCAATTTCGATAAATGGAAATTCCGTATCGGCAAGGCCAAATACAAGAATACCAATGTTCCTGTGTTCACGGCCGTCATAGATACGGCGCAGATGAACCTCGTCAATTCCATACACAATATCTTCTCCAAGGGTGTCGATATGGCGGTGAAGACCAACAATCTTCTCGCTGATGCCGTCGAGGAACGCAAGTCGGAACTTGGCTATGATTCCGGTGCCGGACTGGATTCTCTCGATGTCGCGGAGCGCAAGATGCTCGATTCCCTGAGGACTGCATCCGAGGTTCCTGATTCTGTGGCTTCCGGAAATGATCCGGTGCTTTCTGATGGAACCATTCCGGTCCAGGACGTGCAGGATGTTGCAGGGGAGGCAGTGCAGGATTCCGGAAAGAGCACCCGCAAGGAGCGCAGGGCGGCGAGGCGCGCGAAGCGCAATGCGGAGGCAGTTGAGCCGGAACAAGTTGAAAATGAATGATTTTAATGTAATGAATTCGGCTGAATACATAGAAGTGACCGTGACATTGTCACCTTTCTCGGCAGAGAATGCAGAAATAGCGGAAGCGATGATCGCAGATTTGCCATACGACTCTTTCGTGACGGGAGAGAAGGATCTGAAATGCTATATCCAGAAGGACCTGTACGACAGGCGGGCGCTCCGGCTTGTCCTGTCGGGCCTGCCATTCGAGTCCTCGTTTACCGCAGTTCCTTTTCCTTTCATGAACTGGAATGCAGAATGGGAGTCGTCGTTCAAGCCTATAGTGGTAGGCAAATCTGTGACTGTCAAGCAGATGGATGATGAGCAGCAGCCGCGGACGAGATACAATATCAGGCTCCGTCCCCAGATGGCCTTCGGTACCGGGCATCATGACACCACATATATGATGCTTGAGTCGATGCTTGAGTACAGGGACAATATCAAGGACCGCGTGGTCATGGACATGGGCTGCGGGACAGCGGTCCTGGCCATACTTGCTGCCAAGATGGGTGCACTCAAAGTGTACGGAATTGACATTGACGCCGTTGCAGCCCACTCAGCATACGACAACGCGCATATCAACCGTGTCGGACGCCGAGTGGAGACCTATTGCGGTGATGCATCCAGGCTTCAGATGGGAAAATACGACATGCTTCTCGCCAATATCCATAGAAACATCATAATCATGGACCTGCGGACATATTCCAGATCTCTCAAGGCCGGGGGAGTCCTGCTCCTGAGCGGCTTCTTCGAGGATGATGTGAAGGATGTCCGTGAGGAGGCGGAGAAATGCGGCCTCGAGTTCATCAGGATGAAATCAAGGGGCGGATGGGCCGGCCTGCATTTCAGGAGACCTGTGCCGTTCTCGATTGATGAACTGCGCTGAGTCTGCCACCGCATTCCTGCTCCGGGCTAAAGCCTTACTACCTTCTCGATGTTTTTCAGCAGTTTCATCTGTGACGTGACCTTGTCCAGTTCCATGTTCGAGGACACGGAAATGGTCATTGTAATGTCATAGACAGATTTCTTGTTGTTCTCAGTCACGGAGAACTGGCGGAGAGATGCCTTGTAGGTGTTCACCACGTCCATTATCTGGTTTATCACGGACGGCTCGATGGCAGCGATGACACGGAGGGAGGTTATGAACGTGCCGGCGGACGGGGTGTCAGCCCATTTCACTTTCTGGATGCGGTAAGGATAAGTGTCCAGGAGCCTTGCAGCATTAGGGCAGGTCATCCTGTGAATCTTGATGCCGTCCGTCCTTGTCACGAATCCGAAGACCTCGTCCCCGAATACAGGGTTGCAGCATTTGGACATCTTGTAGTCCAGGCCCTTGAGATCCCGGGCATTGAGCACCAGAATGTCATCCGTGGCGGCTGAACGGCCTTCCCATCTGCTCCTCGATTCCGCGGCGGCGGCCTGGTCGGCAGCCTTTGCAGCCTCAATCGCCCTCGCCTGCATTGCGTCGTGTTCCAGGATGAATGTCTTTATCTGGTCCACGTCCAAGGAACCTTCTCCGACGGCTGCGAAGAACGCGTTCACTGTCGGGTACTTGAGCTTCTTCATGAGCTCTGCCATCTGGTCGTCAGGGAACTCCAGCTTCCAGTTCTTCAGCCTGCGCCCGAGAATCTCCTTGCCCTCGGCCGCCTTCTTGTATTCAGCCTCGCTGAGAGCCTGGCGGATCTTGTTCTTCGCCTTGGTGGACACTACGAAATTGACCCAGTCCGGCGACGGTTTCTGGTTCTTTCCCCTCATTATCTCCACCACGTCTCCGGTCTTGAGCTTCTCCTTGATGGATACCGCCTTGCCGTTGATCTTGCCACCGGTGCAGCTCACTCCGAGATTCGAATGGATGTTGAACGCGAAATCCAGTACGGATGCCCCTGCCGGCAATATCCTCAGCTCTCCGGAAGGGGTGAAAACGAAGATTTCCCTCGAAGGAGGCTGTGGCAGGTCGTCCGCATTCGACGTGAGCTGGTGTTCGAGATTGTATCTGACGGAAGTCAGCCATTTGTCCATTGTCTCCTCGTGCTTGATGCCTTTGTAGGACCAATGGGCGGCGTGGCCGTTCTCCGCTATGTCATCCATCCTCTTCGTCCTGATCTGGACTTCGATGTAGGCATTCTCCCGGTTTCTTACCGTGATGTGCAGGGATTCATATCCGTTCGGCTTCGGGTTCGATACCCAGTCGCGCAACCTTTTGGTGTCGGGCTCGTATTCCTCTGTCACATAGGAATATACCTTCCAGCACAGGTCCTTCTCCACGGTCGGGTTCTCCTCGCAGTCTATGATGAACCTGATGGCGAACACGTCGAAGACGCCTTCGAAAGGCACCTTCTGCTTCTGCATTTTCCTGTAGATGGAATATGCCGTTTTCGTGCGGATTTTCAGCTTGTACCTGATACCCGCCCCGGACAGTTTCTGCTCGAGAGGCCGGATGAATTCCTCGGTCAGCTTGACGCGGTCTTTCTCAGTGGCTTTCAGCTTGTTGGTGATAAGTCGGTACTGGGCCGGGTCCGCAAATCTGAAATAAATGTCCTCAAGTTCGCTCTTGATGTTGTAGAGCCCCAACTGGTGGGCCAGGGGGATGTACAACATCAGGGTCTCGAGGATTTTCCTCTCCCTCGATACCTTCGGGAATATCTCGAGGTTGCGCATTACCTCCAGGCGGTCGGCAATCTTGATGACCGTCACCCTCGGGTCAGCGGAATATTGGACTATGAGCTTCTTGTAGCTCTCGGCTTCGAGACGGGTGTCTTTCGGCTTTATGGTGGCTATCTTGTCCAGTCCGTCCACGATTTTGCAGACCTCTGCCGGAAACTCTGACTCCCTGATATCGATGTCGGGATGTTTCCTTCTTGCCTCATGCAGGAATACTGCAGCTGCACATTCCGCCGGCAGGCCAATCTCGTCAGACACGATGAGTGCGACATTCATCGGATGCTCGATGAACGGATGTCCGTTGTCCCTCGAGTCCGGGGACAATGCCTCTGCCGCTATGTCCAGGGCTTTCTCCAAAAGAGCTTTCCCCTCTTCGTCATAGTGCGGGAACTTCCCGTCTATGATTTCCTTCAATTTGAGATTCTCCATAAGCAAATCTGTCAGTCCGTTCTCCAAAAATAGCAAAACCGGGGAACAATTACAAATTACACTGTCAAAACCGGGTTCTTCATTTGCACAAAATTTGCTTCACATACGAAATGTCATTATTATAGTAAAGTGTTTTTTGTTATGAAACACCCATGACTTTTTCAAGCCGTCCACGAGAATGAAAATGGATAATC